>NZ_JARXXY010000005.1:0-248656 GCF_029893845.1 Micromonospora sp. A200
GGAATTCAGCAGGCCGGCCGCTGCGGTCTCCCGCACGCTCGCCCGGTTCCCTACCGGCGATGAACCATACCCGGTCGGCTCCGCCTCACCAAATCGACCCTCAGGCCAATCCGGGGCACCGCCCGGTCCAAGCTCACATGGGACTCAACCCATCCGACCCCGGAGTCATTCCCGCACTCCCACCGGCTTTCACAAACACCGGGAGAGCCCGGTCCAGGACCGTACCGGATAGCAACCCGGCCGACCCCCAGACCATTCCCGCGCCCGGCCTACCAGGTCTTTCGCCTGTTTCGTCCGTTCCGCGCTGGCAGAGAGAAAGTTACGCGCCCGGCGAGTTGATCGTCAACTCGGCCGGGCGCGTCCCCCGTCACACCATCAAGCGGCGACTATCCCCGCAGCTCAACCCCCGCGAACGACCGCTTGCCGCGGCGCAGCACCAGGTACCGGCCGTGCAGCAGGTCCTCCGGCGCGACCGTCGCGTCCACCTCGGTCACCCGGGTGTTGTTGACGTAGGCGCCGCCCTCGGCGATCACCCGCCTCGCCTCCTTGAGACTCGGCACCAGGCCGGAGTCGCGCAGCAGCCCGGCCACGTCGGGCAACGCGTCCAGGTGCACCAGGCCGGCCTCGGTCAGCGCGGCCCGCAGCGTCTCGGGCGTCAGCTCGTTGAGCGACCCCCGGCCGAAGAGCGCCTGGCTGGCGGCCACGGCCTGGGCCATCTCCCGCTCGCCGTGCACCAGGGTGGTCAGCTCCTCCGCGAGGGCCCGCTGGGCCGACCGGGCGGCCGGCCGCTCGGCGGTCTCCTTCTCCAGCGCCTCGATCTCCTCACGGGAGCGGAAGCTGAAGTAGCGCAGGTAGCGGGTGACGTCCCGGTCGTCGGCGTTGACCCAGAACTGGTAGAAGGCGTAGGGGCTAGTCATGTTGGGGTCGAGCCAGACCGCTCCGCCCTCGGTCTTGCCGAACTTCGTCCCGTCGGACCGGGTCACCAGCGGGGTGGTGAAGGCCTCCACCGGGCCGGCGCCCCGACGCCGCACGTAGTCGACGCCGGCGGTGATGTTGCCCCACTGGTCGGAGCCGCCGTACTGGAGCTGGCAGCCGTGCCGGCGGTGCAGTTCGAAGAAGTCGTTGGCCTGCAGCAGCTGGTAGCTGAACTCGGTGAAGCTGATGCCGGTCTCCAGCCGCGCCCGGACCACCTCCCGGGCCAGCATCTTGTTCACCGGGAAGTGCTTGCCGACGTCGCGGAGGAACTCGACCACCGACATCTCGCCGGTCCAGTCCAGGTTGTTGACCAGTTGCGCCGCGTTCTCCCCGGTGTACGACACGAAGGGCGAGAGCTGGTCGTGGATGCGCTGGACCCAGCCGGCGACCACCTCCGGCGGGTTGAGCGTCCGCTCGGCGCTCTCCTTCGGGTCGCCGATCTGCCCGGTCGCCCCGCCCACCAGCAGCAGCGGGCGGTGGCCGGCGAGCTGGAGCCGGCGGGCGGTGGTGACCTGCATGAGGTGGCCGATGTGCAGGCTGGGCGCGGTCGGATCGAAGCCCACATAGAAGGTGGCGCTCCCGCCGTCGAGCAGCTCGCGCAGCTCGTCGAGGCCGGTCGAGTCCTGGATCAGGCCCCGCCACCGCAGGTCTTCGGTCAGGGAGTCCCGCCCGTGCGGGAGGTTGCTGTCGGTCACGGTCACCGATTCTCCCCCATGCCGGGCACCGGACCGTACCGGGTTTGGTCGTTCCGGCGGTTGACTAGGCTGGCGGCTCCGCGAATCGAGGAGGAACGTCGTGGAGATGCCGGACCTGACGGGCGGGCTGGTCGCCCTGCTCGGGCTGAAGCTGGACGAGGTCGGCCCGGACCGGGTGGTCATCCGCTGGGAGGTCCGCCCCGAGCTGCACCAGCCGTTCGGCATCCAGCACGGCGGCGTGTACTGCGCGGTGGTGGAGACGGCGGCGAGCGTCGGCGGGTCGATCTGGCTCGGCGGGCGCGGCACGGTGGTCGGCGTGTCCAACCAGACGGACTTCCTCCGCGCGGTCCGCGACGGCGAGCTGACCGCCGTCGGCACCCCCGTGCACCGGGGTCGCAGCCAGCAGCTCTGGCAGGTGGAGATCACCGACGGGGAGGGCCGGCTGGTCTCGCGCGGCCAGGTCCGCCTGCAGAACCTGACCGCCGGCTGACCGACCGGGCCTGCCCGGTTTGCCGGGAAAGCGGGTCCGTGCGCCGCTATCGTCGGCCTCGATGACGCCGGCCGACGCGTACCCGAGGTGAAGAAGCTGCTGGCCGCCACGCTCGGCGTGCTGTCGGCCGTCGGCGGTTTCGTCGACATCGGCGACCTCGTGGCGGCGAGCCAGGCGGGCGCCCGCTTCGGCATGGGGCACGCCTGGGTGCTGGTGGCCGGGGTGGTCGGCATCTGCGCGTACGCGGAGATGGCCGGCCGGATCGCGGCGGTGAGCGGCCGGGCGGTGTTCGACCTGGTCCGGGAGCGGCTCGGCCCGCGCGTCGCGCTGCTCAACCTGGTCGCCTCCTACCTGGTCACGGTGCTCACCCTGGCCGCCGAGCTGGGCGGGGTGGCGCTCGCCCTGCACCTGGCCTCCCGGGTGAGCTACCTGCTGTGGGTGCCGGTGGCCGCGTTCGGGGTCTGGCTGGTGCTGTGGCGGATGCGCTTCCAGCTGATGGAGCGGGTCTTCGGGCTGGCCGGGCTGGCCCTGGTGGTGTTCGCGGTGGCGCTGTTCCGGCTGCCGACCGACTGGGGCGCGCTGGCCCGGGGCGCGCTGCACCCCGGCGCGGCCGGGCAGGGCTGGGCGGCGTACTGGTTCGTGGCGGTCGCGCTGTTCGCCTCCACGGTCAGCCCGTACGAGGTGTTCTTCTTCTCCTCGGGCGGGGTGGAGGAGAAGTGGAGCGCCGCCGACCTGGCCGACGCCCGGGCGAGCGTCCTGATCGGCTTCCCCGTGGGCGGGTTCCTCGCCCTGTCGCTGGTGGCCACCGCCGCGGTGGTCTTCCACCCGACGGGGACCACGCTGTCGACGCTCGACCAGGTGGCCGCGCCGGTGGTCATCGCGTTCGGCGGGGTGGGCCTGGCGATCGCCGCGCTGGCGTTCTTCGCGGTCACCTTCGGCGCCGCGCTGGAGACGGGGCTGTCGGCGGCGTACACGGCGGCGCAGTACTTCGGCTGGCAGTGGGGCAAGCGGGTCAGCCCCCGGGACGCGGCCCGCTTCCACAGCGTGCTGCTGGTCAGCGTGCTGCTCGGGGTGCTGGTGCTGTTCACCTCGGTCGACCCGGTGCGGCTGACCGAGTACATGCTGGTGGTGAGCGCGGTGGCGCTGCCCCTGACGTACCTGCCGATCCTGATCGTCGCCAACGACCGGACGTACCTGGGCGACCGGGTCAACGGGCCGCTGCTGAACCTGCTCGGCGCGGTGTTCCTGGTGGTGATCGTGGCGGCGTCGGTGGCCGCGATCCCGCTGGCCGTCACGACGGGGATGGGCCGATGAGGCTCCAGTTGGGCCGGCAGCTGCTGGACCGGCAGATCGTGGACCGCGACGGCCTGCTGGTCGGCAAGGTCGACGACGTGGAGTTCGCGGTCGACGCCGACAGCGTCCCGTACGTGGCCTTCCTGCTCACCGGCCAGGCAGCGCTCGCCCGGCGGATCGGCGGGCGGACGGGCCGGTTCCTGGTCGCGGTCGCCGACCGGTTCGCCGACGACCCGCCCGTGCGGCCGCTGCGGATCCCGTTCGCCCAGGTCGCCCGGATCGACAGCGCGGTACGGCTGCGCACCCGCGCGGACGAGTTGCCCCGGCCGCCGGCGGAGGCCTGGCTGCGCCGACACCTGATCGACCGGATCCCGGGAGCCGACCGTGCGAGCGGGTGAGCTGCTCGGCCGCGCCGCGTACGACCTGCACGGCCGGCGGCTCGGCCGGGTGGTGGACGTGGTGGTGCGCGGGGGCTTCCCGGACGGCCGGCTGCGGCTGACCGACGTGATCGTCACCCGGCACTGGTGGAGCCGGGTGGTGGGGCGGTTGATCGGGGCGGAGCGGCACCCGTCGGGGCCGTGGGCGATCCGGGTGGTGGCGCGGGCGCTGAGCCGCGGCAGCCGGCAGCTCCCCGCCGACCAGGTGCAGCTCCTGCCGCCGGTGCCCGGCTTCCCCTTCGGTGACCCGGCGCCCTGAGCCGGTCCGACCGGGCCCGGCCCGCGCGGGGCGGCCGTCGCCCGCGCCCCCACCCGGGTCGCCCGGCCGACGTGCTCGCGCGGCCCAGCCGGCGCCCACTCCCCGCCGTGCCGCCGGCCGGCGCGGACGGCCAGCGCGGACGGCCAGCGCGGACGGCCGGCGTGCCGGTGGACGCCCGGCCGCCGGTCGGGTCAGCTGCGGGCCTCGTCCAGGAGCTGTTCCTCCTGGTCGGTGGTCTCGTCGGCGGGCGGCGCGACGCGGCGCAGCCGGACCTGGGTGATCGCCCGGTGGTCGATCGCGCACACCTCCAGTTCCCAGGCGTCGATGGTGACGCTCTCCCCCGCGACGGTGGGAATGTGCCCGAGGCAGGCCAGCACCATGCCGGCGACGGTGGTGTAGTCGCCGGCCGGGCGGGCGGGCACCGCGACACCGATGTCGGGCAGGTCGTGCACGGGGAAGGTGCCGGGCAGCAGCAGCGCGCCGTCGGCCTCGGTGCGCACCGATCGGACGTCCCGGTCGGTCTCGTCGTAGATCTCCCCGACGATCTCCTCAAGGATGTCCTCCAGGGTGACGATCCCGTCGACGGCGCCGCGCTCGTCCACCACCAGGGCGATGTGCTGCCGCTCCGCCTTGAACTGGCGCAGCGCGTCCACCACCGGCAGCGAGTCGGGCAGCAGCATGGGCGGGCGGGCGCACTCGTCGACCGGGCGGTCGTCGGGGACGCCGACGAGGTCACGGAGGTGGATCACGCCGACGGCGTCGTCCAGGCCGCCGTGCCGGACCACCGGGGCCCGGGAGTGCCCGGTGGCGGCCAGCAGCAGCCGGGCGGCCTCCGCGGTGGTCCCGCTGTCGAGCGTGAAGACCTGCAACCGGGGTACGAGGACCGCCCGGAGCTGCCGGTCGGCGATCTCCACCGCGCCGGCGATGATGGTGCGCTGCTCCTTGGTGAAGCCGTGGTTGCCGGCGACGATGTCGCGCAGCTCGTCCGGGCCGATCTCCTCGGGCTGGTGCTTCGGGTTGAGCCCGACCAGGCGTACCACCAGGTCGCTGGTGGCGCCGAGGGCCCAGACGGCCGGCCGGGTGACGGTGGCCAGCACGTCCAGCGGGCGGGCCACCAGCAGTGCCCACCGCTCGGCGGACTGCATGGCGATCCGCTTCGGCGCCAGCTCGCCGAAGACCAGGGTGACGAAGGTCAGCGCCAGGGTGACCACCACGATGGCGACCGTCTCGGCGGCGCCGCCGAAGAACCCGAGCAGCGGCACCAGGGGCTTGGCCAGCGAGACCGCCGCGGCGGCGGAGGCCAGGAAACCGGCCAGCGTGATGCCGATCTGAATGGTGGCGAGGAACCGGTTCGGGTCCTTGGCGAGGCGGGCCAGCACCTGCCCGGCCCGGCTGGCGCGTTCCAGCCGCTGCACCTGGCTGTCGCGCAGCGACACCAGCGCCATCTCGCTGCCCGCGAAGATCGCGTTCAGGACCACCAGGACTCCGACCAGGGCCAGTTGGCTCCAGTAGCTCTGCACGCCCGGTTCTCTCCCTCACGCGACCGGCGCCGGCCGCCGTGGCCGACACCGCCGGACGGAGGACCCGACCGGCGTAGGCCTGTCAGTGCCCAGCGCGGACGCGGGTGAATCCTCCGGGCGGGTGCCGCCTACGCCGGGGTGGAGGTCGGCAGGTCCAGCACGTACGAGCCGCCCTCGGGGCGGAAACCGAGCCGGTGGTAGTAGGGGGCGACCATGCCGGGCGGGCTGACCACCCGGCGGAAGCCCCGGTCGGTGAAGAGGCTGCTGCGGCGGTAGACGAACTCCCCCGGGGTGAAGTCGCGGAACCGCTGGGTGACGTAGTCCAGGTCGATCTGGGCCACCCCGTCGGGCTCGGCGTGCGAGAGCACCACACCGACCACCTCGTCGGCGCGCACCACCAGGAACGCCGACCGCTCGGCGGCGGGCGCCGCCCACCGGAAGTCGGGGTTGAACCGGGCGATGTCGGCGGCGTGCACCCGCAGCGTGTGCGCCAGGAACTGGTCGTCCACGCCCACCTCGACCACCTGGTAGGTCTCCTCGTCGTGCCGGGTGGCCAGCATCTTCCGCAGGTACCACACGTTGATCACCGTGAGCACCACGTTCAGGCCGACCATGGGCCACACGTGCACGGCGGCGTTGTAGCCGATGAGGATCAGGCAGCCGACGAGGTTGAGCGCGCGCAGCCGCAGGATGCGCGTCTGCAGCAGGGACCAGACCAGCAGCGCGGAGCCGGCCCAGCCGACGAGTTCCAGCCAGTTCACCCCGGGGACACTAGTGGTTGCGCTGGTCAGCCGCCTCGGCGGGCAGCTCCAGCACCCATTCCTCCACCTCCGTGCCGCGGCCGGCGGCGTACCCGGAGTCCTCACCGACCACGACGAAGCCGCACTTGCGCAGCACCGCGAGGGAGGCGCGGTTGTCCTTGGCGGCGCGGGCGTGCACCGGCCGCTGCGGCAGCTCGCGCAGCAGCGCGGCGAGCGCGGCGGTGGCGTACCCCCGGCCCCAGCGGGTCGGGTCGATCCAGTAGCTGACCTCGGTGCGTTCCTCGACCGGGAAGGCGGTCACGTGCCCCACCACCTCGCCGGCGACGGTGGCGGCGCGCACCACGATCCGCGGGTCGGCGCGAATCCGCGACCAGTGCGCGTCGAAGGCCGCCCGGTCGGTCGGGTCGGCGGGGCCGAAGGCGGCCATCCAGTTCGCCTGCGGATCCTGCTGGTAACCGAAGAGCACGGGCAGGTCGTCGTCGCGCACCGGGCGCAGCTGGAGGTCGGCCGTCACGCCCCCGGACGATACGCACCCACTCCGACACTTCCGGACCGCCGGCCACACCGTCCGCTCCCACCGCCACCGCCTCCGGGGCCCCGGTGCTGGAGGCGACACTTTCCCGGACAGCGTGGCTGTCCGGGAAAGTGCACCCGGATCGGGCTGGCCCGCTCGGGGCGTTCGGCGTCCGGGGGTTCACCCGGCTGGTGGAGGTGTGGGTGGCCGCGGGGTGGCGCGGGTCGTTGGCGCGCAGGATCGGCACATGCGGGGGATGTGGGAGTGGCGGGGTCGACGGGGCGTCGCCGGTCCGCGCGTGGTCGGCGCGGTGGCGACCGGCGCGCTGGCGGTGGGTGCCCGGGCGATCGGCGCCGCGGCGATCGGTTCGCTGGCGGTGTCCGCGCTCGCCGGCGGGGCGACCGCGCTGGGCGTACTGGCGATCGGCCGGCTGGCGGTGCGCCGGGCCGTGCTCCGGGAGCTGCGCATCGGCCGGCTGGAGGTGGACGAGTTGATCGTGCACCGGCGCGCCGACCCGACGCGGGGCGGCGACGGATAACGGACAGTGCCCACCGTGGCACGCGTGGTCACCGCCCGCTACCAATGAGGCATGTCACCCAGACCCGTCGACGTCGACCGGACCGCCGCGCTCGCCCGTACCGTGGTCGCCCGCCTCGCTCCCGAGGAGCTGCCCGCCTTCGAGATCCTCGCCGCGCCGTACCTGACCGGGGTGGACACCTCCACCGACGGCGGCCGGCTGGAGTTCGGGGTGCTCGACGCGGTCGCCACCGTGACGCCGGTGGTGACGCTGGTCTGCGCGACCGTGACCGGGGCGCTGCTGCGCGGCGCGGAGGGCGAGCTGGAACAGCTCGGCGGCCGGGCCACCCGCGGCCTGTTCGGCGCGCTGCGCCGGCGACCGGCGCCGCCCCCGCCGGCCGAGTTCAGCCGGGAGCAGCTGGCCCGGGTACGGGCCGTGGCGTCCGCGCGGGCCACCGCGTTGGGGGCCGAACCGGCCCTCGCCGCGGCCATCGCCGACGCCGTGGTCGCGGCCCTGGTGCTCCACCCGGAGCCCGACCGGTGAGCGCGCCGACCCCGGTCTGGCGCGGACGGCCGGACGAGACCGGTTTCCTGCTGCTCCCGCTCGCCGCGCTGGTGTTCAGCTCGGCGGTGCTGCTCGCCGTCGTGTTCGGGCTGACCGTGCTCGCCCGGCCCGGCTGCGGCCTCGGGGACGTGCTCGATCACCCGTGCAGCGAGATGTTCGTGCGGATGTCGAACTTCTTCAACCTGCTGGCGGTACCCGGCGTGGTGCTCTTCGCCTGGCAGACCCGGCGGCAGCGGCGCCACACCCGGCCGCTGGAACCGGGCATGTTCCCCGCCGCCGAGGCGGTGATCGCCGAGGTGCTCGCCTCGGTCACCCTGCGCCGGCCGACCCCGGTGCTGCTCGGCACCCGGCTGGGACGGCGAGCCTTCACCGGCGGTACCGGCGACAGGCCGTACGTGGCGCTCGGGCCGGAGCTGCTCGCCACGGCGGCGAAGGGCCCGGAGGGCCGGGCGGTCTTCGAGGCGGTGCTCCGGCACGAGCTGGCCCACGTGCAGAACCACGACCTGCTGCGGCTGCGCTTCGCCACCGTGCTGCGGATCAGCACCCGGGCCACCGCGCTGGGCACCGGGCTGCTGATGCTCGCCCTGCTGATCTGGGTGCCGGGCTCGCCCACGGCGGGCGAGACGCTCGGGGTGCTGGTGCGGGCCACCGTGCTGGCCGTCCTCGCCGAGCTGACCACCCGGGCGTTCCTGCGGCTGCGGGAGCACCAGGCGGACGTCCGCGCCGCCGGCGGCGACCCGGACGGCATCCGGGTCGCCCTGCACCAGGGGCCCGAGGCGCCCCGGGGGCTGCCGGGCCGGCTGTGGGAGCGGCTGTGGGACCGGCACCCGAGCGTGGCCACCCGCCTCGCCGCGCTGGCCGACCCGACCGCCGCGCTGACCTTCCCGCTCGGGCAGCTCTTCGCCGGCGGCGTGTTCACCGCGGTCGCGCTGACCAACGCGCAGCTCCTCGTCGAGCTGATGGTCGCCGACGAGGTGCTGGCCGTGCCGGCCGGCGAGGAGGTGCTCTGGGGTGGGCTCGCCGTGCTGGCGCTCGCCGCGATCCAGCCGGCGATCTTCCTGGCCGACGGCGTCTGGCGCGACGTACGGGGACGGCAGCTCGCCGGGCGCCCGGAGCGGCCCGCCGCGCTCGGGGCGGTGTTCGCCGTGGGGCTGCTCGCCGGTACGTACCTCGCCCCGTACACCGGACTGGTCCACCAGCCACGGCCGGACGGTTGGCCGCTGCTGCCGAGCCTGGTCGTGCTCGCTGCGGCGGCCGTGCTGCTCTGCCGGTGGCTGACCGGGCTGGTGCGGCGTGCCGCCCCGACCACCTCCGTGGGTCGCCGGGTCCTGCTGCTGCCGGCGCTGCCGGTCGGGGTCGGCGTGCTGCTGCTGGCCTGGGAGACGCTGCTGTGGGTGGGCGGCTGGGCGTACGAGTGCGACCACTACGCGGTGGAGTGCGGACCGCTGGACACCGGGCGGCTGGCGCTGCGGGTGGCCGGCACGCCGTGGGCCGTCGCGGTGCTGTCGCTGGCCACCCTCGCGCTGCTGGTGGTGACGCCGCGCCGGAGCACCCGGCGTGCCCTGGTCACGGCGGCCGGGGCAGCGCTGTCGGGCGCGCTGCTCGTGCTGGCGCTGCCCCGGCTGGGGGTCGCCGACGCGGTGGCGCTCGGCGTCTGGACCTCGCTCGATCCCCGGCTCGGCACCCCGGTCGCCGCGCTCGCCCTCCAGGTGACGCTGTTGGTGGCGGTGCCGCTGGCGGTTCTGCTGCCCCGGGCGTCGGCCGGCCCGCTCGCCGCCGGGGCGGGGTGGCTGGTGCTGGCGGCGGGGCTGGACGCACAGTTGGCCGAGTGGGCCGACGGTCCCGTGGCGGCCCGGCCCGAGGACCTGACGTACGCGGTGGGGACCTTCCTCGGTCAGGCGCTCGCGGTCGTCCTGCTGGCCGTCGCGGTGGCGCTCGCCGCGCGTACCCTGATCGGCCGGCGGCGCGGGCGGGGGCCGGCCGGCGCGATGCCACGCGCCCGGCAGCGGAAGCGGACCTATCAGCTCGCCGACGACGTCGGGTAGCCGTACAGGTCCAGCAGCCGGCCCCGGGACGCCTGGAGCCGGTCCACCACCACGCTCATGAACCGGGTGGTGAGCTGCCGGCCGAGCGTGTCGTCGGAGTCCATCAACCGGCGCACCCCCGCGGCGGTGAACTCGACCGTCGTGGTGCGCCGCACGGCGACCGCGCCGAACTGCCAGCGGTACGGCGGGAAGAGCCAGGACCAGCCCAGCACCCCGCCCGGACCGATCAGCTCGATGCCGACGTCGCCCCGTCCGGGCACCGGGAAGTCCAGCGCCACCTCGCCGCCCCGGACCAGCCAGAACCGCTCCGCCGGCTGGCCGGCGCGGAACAGCCGGTGGCCGGGATGCCAGGCCACCGGCCGGGCGTACCCGGTCAGCCGGGGCAGCCACTCCGGCGGCAGCCCGGCCAGGAACGGGTGCTCACGCAGCATGTCCAGCGGGGTCATGGGCTGGTCCTCCTCACCTCGGCGGGGCCGGGGGACCTCGATGTCCTGACTCCATTGCACACCGCGCCGGCCGACGACGTCAGGGCCGATGGTCCCGGCCCCGGCGACCGAAAGGCCGCCACCGTCCGGCCGCCGCCTATCCACGGGCCCTGACGCCCGGGCGCCGACCATGGGTGGCGGCGCGCGGGTCGGCGCCGAATGCCCGTGCCGTGCGCCGGGTACGTCGACAATGAGTTGACGAGTCGTGGGGGTGCTGATGAACCGACCAGTCGTGGCGGGCGTCGACGGATCGCCGTCCAGCCTGGTCGCCGCCGAGCACGCGGCCCGCGCCGCCGCGCTGCGCCGCCGGCCGCTGCACCTGGTGCACGGCTACCTGCACCCGCTCGGGTACGGGGTGCCGCTCAACCCGTACGACCTGGGGTTGCCGGCGCCGACCGAGGAGTCGGGGAAGATGCTGGAGCGCACCGCTGCGGAGCTCGCCGACCGGTGGCCCGGACTGACCGTCGAGGTACGCCAGGTCGCCGGCGGCCCGGGCGCCACCCTCATCGAGGAGTCCCGCCGCGCCGAGCTGGTGGTGGTGGGCAGCCGGGGCCTGGGCGGCTTCGCCGGACTGCTGCTCGGCTCGGTCGGGGCCCAGGTCGCCGCGCACGCGCACTGCCCGGTGCTGGTGGTCCGCCCCGATGAGCAGCCGATCCCGGTGGACGGGCCGGTGGTGGTCGGGGTGGACGGCTCGGAGTCGGCCCGGCTGGCCGCCGGGTACGCCGCCGACGAGGCGGCCCGCCGCGACGTGCCGCTGGTGCTGGTGCACGTCGGCCCGCCCGACGGGGACCGTCCGGTGCCGGAGGAGGTCGAGGAGTCGCAGGCCGCGTACCAGGCGGAGGCGGTGCGGCTGCTCGCCGGGGCGTCCGCCGCCGTCCGGGCCGACCACCCGGACCTGGTGGTGCGCGAGCACCCGGTCCGGGCGGCCGGCGCGGCGCAGGGGCTCATCGAGGCGAGCGGTGCGGCCTCGATGCTGGCGATCGGCACCCGGGGCCGGGGCGGCTTCACCGGGCTGCTGCTCGGCTCCGTCAGCCAGACGGTCGTGCACCACGCGCACTGCCCGGTGCTGGTCGCCCACCCGTACGACCGGGCGGACTGACCCGCTCAGCCGTCCCGGCCGCCGAGCAGCTGCGCGAAGTCGGTGGTGAGGGCGAACGGGTCGACCGGACCGGTCGACGGCGGTCGCCGCTCCACCTGCTCGGCCAGCTCCGCGCCGGCACGCCGGATCCGGCCGCGCAGCGCGCCGTCGGCGGTGCCGCCCGACCAGTCCTCCGGGGCGGCGAAGACCGCCGTCGGGACGACCACGGCCCGCAGGTAGCTGAACATCGGGCGGAGGGCGTGCTCCAGGGCGAGCGAGTGCCGCGCGGTGCCGCCGGTGGCGGCGATCAGCACCGGCCGGTCGACCAGCGACCCGGCCTCCACCACGTCGAAGAAGGACTTGAACAGCCCGTTGTACGACGCGTTGAAGATCGGCGTGACCGCCACGACGCCGTCCGCGCCGGCCA
This sequence comes from Micromonospora sp. A200, assembly GCF_029893845.1. NCBI lineage: Bacteria > Bacillati > Actinomycetota > Actinomycetes > Micromonosporales > Micromonosporaceae > Micromonospora > Micromonospora sp. A200. The sequence continues at coordinate 12,061 of NZ_JARXXY010000005.1, forward strand.
CCGTGTCCAGGGCCTCGCGCAGCGCCGCCGACGGGAACCCGGTGAGCATGTTGTTCACCACGTCGTGCGCGTGGTCGCGCAGCTCGACGGTGCGCAGCTCGACCTCGTGGCCGCGCCGGACCAGCTCGTCGCGGGCGGCCGCGGCGAGCTGGTCGGCGAGCAGTCGGGTCGAGGAGGGCTGGCCGAGGCCGGCCGAGACCACGGCCAGGGTGCGCCGGGTCATCGGGTCGTCTCCGTACCGGTCGGGCCGGCGGCGTCCCGGGCGGCGAGCAGCGAGGCGTGCGTGGGCGCCTCGGGCACACCGGCGGGGCGCAGCGCCTCGAACTCCTTGCGCAGCACCGGGACCACCTCCTCGCCGAGGATGTCGAGCTGCTCCAGGACGGTCTTCAGCGGCAGGCCCGCGTGGTCGAGAAGGAACAGCTGCCGCTGGTAGTCGCCGACGTACTCACGGAAGCCCAGGGTGCGGTCGATGACCTGCTGCGGGCTGCCCACGGTCAGCGGGGTCTCCCGACTGAACTCCTCCAGCGACGGGCCGTGCCCGTAGACCGGGGCGTTGTCGAAGTACGGCCGGAACTCCCGGACCGCGTCCTGCGAGTTCTTCCGGACGAACACCTGGCCGCCGAGGCCGACGATGGCCTGCTCCGGGCTGCCGTGCCCGTAGTGGGCGAAGCGCTGCCGGTAGAGCCCGACCATCCGCTGGGTGTGCTCCTTCGGCCAGAAGATGTGGTTGGCGAAGAAGCCGTCGCCGTAGTAGGCCGCCTGCTCGGCGATCTCCGGGCTGCGGATCGAGCCGTGCCAGACGAACGGCGGCACGCCGTCGAGCGGGCGCGGCGTCGAGGTGAACGACTGCAACGGGGTACGGAAGCGGCCCTGCCAGTCGACCACGTCCTCGCGCCAGAGCCGGCGCAGCAGGTCGTAGTTCTCGATGGCCAGCGGGATGCCGTTGCGGATGTCCTGGCCGAACCACGGGTAGACCGGCCCGGTGTTGCCGCGACCCATCATCAGGTCCACCCGGCCGTCGGCCAGGTGCTGGAGCATGGCGTAGTCCTCGGCGATCTTCACCGGGTCGTTGGTGGTGATCAGCGTGGTCGAGGTGGAGAGCAGCAGCCGCTCGGTACGGGCCGCGATGTAGCCGAGCATGGTGGTGGGCGACGACGGCACGAACGGCGGGTTGTGGTGCTCGCCGGTGGCGAAGACGTCGAGGCCGACCTCCTCGGCCTTCAGCGCGATGGCCACCATCGCCTTGATCCGCTCATGCTCGGTCGGTTCCCGACCGTTGGTCGGGTCGACCGTGACGTCACCGACGGTGAAGACTCCGAACTGCATGACCAGCTCCTCGCGTGGGAAGACCGGGGCCGCGGTGGCCACCCGGACGCTGCCCACAACATATTTGACGAGTCAACTATTCCACTGCCGAAGTGTCGTGGGGTGGCCCCGGTCACCGTGGGCGCCGCGCCTTCCGCCGGACGTCACCCGGACGCGCCGCTCGCCGGCTGCCGTTTGCGGTGTGTCGCGCCCTCCGGCGGCGAGGTCACCGCGACACGCCGCACAGCGCGCCGGCGGCGGGCCGGCGGCGGGCCGGCGGCGAGTAGTGCGACGTCAGCGGCAGTGCCCGGCTGATCGATGTTCCAGCGAGCGATATGCCGGTGAGGCATAAATATGCCGGGCAGGCATATCGCTCACCGCGAACCATCTCCCGGCGGCGACCACCCGTGCGGCGGCGTCGTGCGGCGGCCCTTGCGGACGAGCAGGACCACGCCGAGCACGACCAACCCGACGATCAGCAGCAGCGGGACGACGAGGCAGGCCAGCCGGCCCACGACGTAACCCGCCTGGTACGCGTCCATGCCGCCGCTCCCCTGTCCGTCGTCGGCGAGCGACGAATGCTAGCGGATCATGGACACGGCGGCTGCCCCGTCGGGCGTCAGCCGCCGGCCACCGAGGGCAGCACCTGCACCTCGGCCCCGTCGGCGACCGGCGCGGCCACTCCCCCGACGTGCCGGCAGTCCTCCCCGTCGACGTACACGTTGACGTACCGGCGCAGTTCGCCCCGCTCGTCGCGGATCCGACGGGCCAGTCGGGGCCAGGAGTCGGCGAGCGCGTCGAGGACGGCCCCGACCGACCCGGCGGCCTCCACGGTGAGCCGGCTCGCGCCGCCGGCCTCGCCGCGCAGCGGACCCGGCACCAGCACGGTGACCATCGTCAGACCTCCGCCGCCCGGACGCAGAGCACGTCCGGCAGGTGGGCGGCGACCAGCGACCAGGAGTCGCCGTCGTCGCGGCTGGCGTAGACCTCGCCGGAGCGGGTGCCGAAGTAGACGTCGCCCGCCCCGCCCGCGCACATCGCGTCGCGCAGCACCGAGGGGTGGAACGGCTCGTCCGGCAGGCCCACCGACAGCGGCTCCCACTTGTCGCCGGCGTCGGTCGAGCGGAACACCCGGCACCGGTGGTCGACCGGGTACCGCTGGGAGTCGGCGACCAGCGGGAACGTGAAGACCGTGCCGGGGCGCGACGGGTGGGCCACCATCGGGAAGCCGAAGTCGCTGGGTAGGCCATCGGCGATCGACGTCCAGGTGCGGCCGTCGTCGTCGGAGCGGTAGACGCCGTGGTGGTTCTGCGCGTAGAGCCGCTCCGGGTTGCCCGCGTCCCGGGCGACCTTGTGCACGCACTGGCCGAACTCGGGCCACTCGTCGGGCAGGAAGTAGGCCCGGATGCCGGTGTTGCCCGGCGACCAGCTCCGGCCGGCGTCCTCGGAGCGGTAGACCCCGCCGGTGGACATGGCGACCAGGATCCGGTCGGGGTCGCGCGGATGCGGCAGCACGGTGTGCACCGCCTGGCCGCCGAAGCCGGCGCCCCACTGCTCCCGGTGCGGGTGGTCCCAGAGCGAGCGGACCAGCGTGAAGCTGCGCCCGCCGTCGGTGGAGCGGAACAGCGCCGAGGGCTCCGTGCCCGCCCAGACCACCTCCGGCGCGTCCGCGCCGCCCGGGACGATCTGCCAGACCCGGCCGAGGCTGGCGCCGGTGTCGGCCGGGAAGGCCACCGGCGCCTGCTCCGGCTCGGCCCAGGAGGCACCGAGGTCGTCGCTGGTGGCGACGCTCGGCCCGAAGTGCGAGCTGGTCATCCCGACGAGCAGCCGGGGCGTGCCGGGGCGGGGGTCGACCGCGACCGCGTAGACCCCGGTCATCGGGAAGTGCGGGCCGCTCACCTCCCAGCCGCGCCCGCCCGGGCTGGTGGCGAGGAAGAGCCCCTTGGCGGTGCCGATCGCGAGCAGCGTGGGCATGACCGTCCTCCGATCAGTCGTGAGCGCGTGGCGTGATTATGGCCACACCCCCCGACAGAATCGCCCGGCCACGCCGGGAAGCTCAACCCCGCGCGCGCGGGACGTGCCGCCGATAGCTGCTCACCATCGGATCGCCGGTGATCCAGAATCGCCAGGGCACGTCGTGCGCCCCGGTCACCCCGACCCGGGGGCCGGCGGAGATCGCCGCCTCCGGCACCGGCGCCACCGCCGGCCGCAGCCGGACCGGGCCGTCGCCGAGCAGGTCCTGGCCATACGCCGAGCGGTCGATGCCGAGGGTCGCGCAGAGCCGTGCCGGGCCGCGTGCCAGGTCGACGTCCCGGCGTACGGCGGGTCGGCGGGCGCGGGCCGCTTCGAGGCCGTCGACCACCTCCGCGGCGCGCAGCAGCACCGCGGCGGCCTCGCCGTCGGGGCCGGTGACCACGTTCATGCACCAGTGCATGCCGTAGGTGAAGTAGACGTAGGCGTGGCCGGCCGGGCCGAACATGACCGCGTTGCGCGGGGTGCGCCCCCGGTGCGCGTGCGAGGCGGGGTCGCCGGCCGTCCCCGCGTACGCCTCGACCTCGGTGATCCGGACGGTGACGCCACCGGCGGAGAGCCGGCAGCCGAGCAGCCCGCGCGCGGCGGGCACCAGCGGCCCGGCCAGCAGGTCGGCCAGCGGCGAGAGGTCGGTGCGGGAGGAGGTCACGCGACCACGGTACCCAGCCGTGTGTCTCGCCACCTGCCCTTCTGATTAGGGTTGCCTCACCTTAGAGTGACCCCCGTGACGCACCCGCCTGACCTGCTGCCGGCCGTGCGCGCGGTGCCCTTCGCCCGCGACCTGGCCGACCACGGTGACCGCCCCGCCGTGGTCACCGCCGACGGCGTGCTGTCGTACGCCGAGCTCGCCGGCCGGGTCGCCGAGACCGCGCGCCGGCTGGGTCCGCGGCGGCGGCTGGTGCTCGTCACCGGCGCCAACACGGTCGACGCGCTGGTGGGCTACCTGGCCGGCCTGCACGGCGGGCACCCGGTCCTGCTGGTGCCCGGCGACGGCCCGGCCACGCGGGCGCTGACCGAGGCGTACGACCCGGACGTGGTGATCGGGCCGGTCGACGGGGTGTGGACGTTGCACGAGCGGCGGATCGGGTCGGCGCACGAGCTGCATCCCGACCTGGCGCTGCTGCTGAGCACGTCGGGGTCGACCGGCTCGCCGAAGCTGGTCCGGCTGTCGCACACCAACCTCCAGGCCAATGCCGAGTCGATCGCCGAGTACCTGGGGGTGCGGGAGACCGACCGGGCGGCGACCAGCCTGCCGCTGCACTACTGCTACGGCCTGTCGGTGGTGAACAGCCACCTGGCCCGGGGCGCCGCGCTGGTGCTGACCGACCGCTCGGTCGCCGACGACTGCTTCTGGGAGCTGTTCCGCCAGGCCCGGGCCACCAGTTTCGCCGGGGTGCCGTACACCTTCGACCTGCTGGACCGGGTCGGCTTCGCCGCGATGAACCTGCCGCACCTGCGCTACGTGACCGCCGCCGGCGGCCGGCTGGTGCCGGAGAAGGTGGTCCGCGTCGCCGAGCTGGGCCGGCGCAGCGGCTGGGACCTGTTCGTCATGTACGGGCAGACCGAGGCGACGGCCCGGATGGCGTACCTGCCGCCGGACCTGGCGGCCACCCGACCGGAGGCGATCGGTGTGCCGGTGCCGGGCGGCGAGTTCCGGCTCGCCGCGCTGCCGGAGCAGCCGGACGGCGTCGGCGAGCTGGTGTACGCCGGCCCGAACGTGATGCTCGGCTACGCCGAGCGCCCGGCCGACCTGGCGTCGGGGCGTACCGTGACCGAGCTGCACACCGGCGACCTGGCCCGCCGCGGCCCGGACGGCCTGTACGAGCTGGTGGGCCGGCGCAGCCGGTTCGCCAAGATCCTCGGCCTGCGGGTGGACCCGCAGCGGGTGGAGGCGCTGCTGGCCGCGCACGACGTGGACGCGGCCTGCCTGGGCGCGGACGACGAGCTGCTGGTGGCGGTGGCCGGCGAGATGGACCCGGCGCGGGTCCGCCGGCTCGTCGCCGGCGAGCTGGCCCTGCCACCCCGGGCGGTGCGGGTGCTGGCGCTGCCCCGGCTGCCCCGGCTGGCCACCGGCAAGGTGGACTACCCGGCGCTGCGCGAGTTGGCGGCCGGGCCGGTCGCCCCGCCCGCGCCGTCGGCCCCCTCCCCGGACGACGACCTGTGCCGGCTCTTCGCCGAGGTGCTGGACCGCACCGACGTGACCCCGGAACACAGCTTCGTCGACCTGGGCGGCGACTCGCTGTCGTACGTCGAGATGTCGGTCCGCCTGGAGCGGGTGCTCGGGCAGCTGCCGCCGAACTGGCACACCCTGCCGATCGGGGCGCTGCCCGCGCCGCGCGGCGGGCGGCCGCGCCGCCGGCGGGCGCTGGAGACCAGCGTGGCGCTGCGGGCCGTGGCGATCGTGCTGGTCGTCGGCTCGCACATCCCGATGTTCACCCTCACCGGCGGGGCGCACCTCCTGCTCGGGGTGGCCGGCTTCAACTTTGCCCGGTTCCTGCTCACCGACGCCGGACGGACCGACCGGCTGCGACAGGTCCGCTCCGCCCTGACCCGCATCGTGCTGCCCACCACCGCCTGGATCGCGGCGATGCTGGTCCTCACCGACCAGTACCGGTGGAGCAACCTGCTGCTGCTCAACAGCCTCGTCGGCCCGGACGACGGGCGCACCGAGTGGCACTTCTGGTTCGTCGAGGCGCTGGTCTACATCCTGGTCGCGGTGGCCGTGCTGCTGGCGGTGCCGGGGTTGGACCGGCTGGAACGCCGCCACCCGTTCGGCCTGCCGCTGACCCTCGCCGGGCTCGGGCTGCTCAGCCGCTACGACGTGTTCGGCCTGGACGCCCGGTACGACCTGCCGACGGCGATCGTGGCGTTCTGGCTGTTCGCGCTCGGGTGGGCGGCGGCCCGCGCCGACGGGGTACGGCAGCGGCTGCTGGTCACCGCCGCCGCGGCGGCCACCGTGCCGGGCTTCTTCGGCCAGCCGCAGCGGGAGGCGCTGATCGTGGCCGGGTTCGCGCTGCTGGTCTGGCTGCCGACCGTGCCGAGCCTGGGTCCGCTGAACCGGGTGGCCGGCGTGCTGGCGGGCAGCTCCCTGTACATCTACCTGACCCACTGGCAGGTCTACCCGCACCTGCGCGACCAGCCGCTGCTGGCCCTGGTGGCGTCACTGGCGCTGGGCGTCGGGTACGCCGCCCTGGTGCAGCGGGCCGGACCGATTATCAACAGGTCGTTGAAAAGATTCCGTTGACACGACGGGCTTGGTGGGGTCTGCTGGAGGCGTGACCGACGACGCCTTCACCGCTCCCGACGCGGCGCGCGCCCGCGCCCACCGCACCTACGCCGCGCTGGAACGGATCACCGCGCGGCACGCCGGCACCGAGGCGCGCCGCCGGCGCCACACCAACCCGTACCTGGCCGATCCGTACGAGGCGGTCGCGCTGGTGACCGCCCTCGCCGCCGGCGGGGCGGAGCGGGAGCCCGGCGAGGAACCGGTCGACGAGGCCGACCTGACGGCGGCGTTGACCCTCCTGCCCCACCTGCGCGCCGAGCTCGACACCCTGGAGGCCGGGCTGCTGACCCTCGCCCGCGGGCGCGGCATGACCTGGCAGGCGATCGCCTTCGGGCTGGGGCTGGGCAGCGCGCAGGCCGCCAAGCAGCGCTTCGAGCGGGTGTCCGCCCGCACCGCCGGCACCGACTGACCGGCGATCGCGCTCTCGCCGGCCCCCCGCAACGTCGAGGCGCCGGCTTCCCGACCGCCCGATCAGCGCCGCGGGGCCGGCTTCCCGACCGCCCGGTCGGCGCCGCGGGGCCGGCTTCCCGACCGCCCGGTCGGCGCGGAGGGGGCCCCGGGGCTGGACGGGTCGGAGAGACTGTGCCGGTGACCGCTGCCACCGGGAGGACGCGATGACGCGCGACGAGATGCTGGCGTACTGCCTCGGGAAGCCGGGCGCCCGGCTGGACCAGCCCTGGGAGGGCGACGAGGTGGTGAAGGTGGGGAGCCGGATCTTCGCCTTCCTCGGCTCGCCGGACGGGGACGCGCGGGTCGGCGTGAAGTGCGGCCCGAACCGGGAGGTCGCCGACGAGTGGCTCCACCGGTTCCCGGGCGACGCGAAGGCGTCGGCGTACATCGGGCGCTCGGGGTGGAACTCGCTGCGCCTCGACGGCGCGATCCCGGACGACGAGCTGATCGAGGCCGTCGACGGCTCGTACGAGGCGGTGGTGGCGAAGCTGCCGAAACGGGAGCGGCCGACGGTGTGAGGGTCGACGCGGCGTCGCGCCGCGCCGACCCGTCGACCTCAGCGGGGTACGACCCGCTCGCTGGCCCACTCCCGCCAGCCGGCCAACTTGTCGGCGGCGGCGGCGAGCTGGTCGGCCACCGGGCCGGGGCCGGTCGAGCCGGGCGTGGTCCGGGCGGCCAGCGCGGAGCGGACCGAGAGCACGTCGCGCACGCTCGGGTCCAGGTGCTCGCTGACCGTGGCGAGGTCGTCGTCGGAGACCTCGTCCAGGGCGCAGTCCCGGGCCACGCAGAGCGCGACGAGCTTGCCGGTGATCTCGTGCGCGTCGCGGAACGGCACGCCTTTGCGAACCAGCCAGTCGGCCACCTCGGTGGCCAGCGAGAAGCCCACCGGCGCGGCGGCGACCAGCCGGTCGACGCGTACCGTCATGGTGGAGATCATCCCGGCGAGCGCCGGCAGCAGCAGTTCCAGGGTGTCGACCGCGTCGAAGGCCGGCTCCTTGTCCTCCTGCATGTCCCGGTCGTAGGTCATCGGCAGGCCCTTGAGCATGGTGAGCACGGTCATCAGGCCGCCGACGAGGCGGCCGGACTTGCCTCGGGCCAGCTCGGCGATGTCCGCGTTCTTCTTCTGCGGCATGATCGACGAGCCGGTGGCGAAGGCGTCGTCGAGCTCCACCCAGCCGAACTCGTGCGAGGTCCAGAGCACCACCTCCTCGCCGAGGCGGGACAGGTGCACCCCGACCAGCGCGGTGACGAAGAGGAACTCGGCGACGAAGTCCCGGTCGGCGACGGCGTCCATCGAGTTGGCGAAGGACGTGCGGAAGCCCAGCTCCTTGGAGACGGCCACCGGGTCCAGCGGCAGGCCGGAGCCGGCCAGCGCGCCCGCCCCGAGCGGGCTGATCGCGGCCCGGTGGTCCCAGTCGCGCAGCCGCTCCAGGTCGCGCAGCAGCGGCTGCACGTGGGCGAGCAGCCAGTGCCCGAAGGTGACCGGCTGGGCGTGCTGGAGGTGGGTCATCCCGGGCGCGGCGGTGTCCACGTGCCGCTCGGCCTGCTCGACCAGCGCCTCGGCCAGCTCGACCAGCCGGCCGGCCACGCCCCGGGCGTGGTCGCGCAGGTAGAGCCGCAGGTCGGTGGCGACCTGGTCGTTGCGGGACCGCCCGGCGCGCAGCTTGCCGCCGAGGCTGCCGAGCCGCTCCAGCAGGCCGCGCTCCAGGGCGGTGTGCACGTCCTCGTCGTCGATGGTCGGGCGGAACTGCCCGGAGGCGCAGGCCGCCTCCAGGTCGTCCAGCGCGGCCAGGATGCGACCCAGCTCCTCCGGGTCGAGCAGGCCCGCGCCGGCCAGCACCCGGGCGTGCGCCCGGGAGCCGGCGATGTCGTACGGGGCGAGGCGCCAGTCGAACTGGACACTCACCGACAGCCGCGCGAGGGCTTCGGCGGGGCCGCCGGCGAACCGGCCACCCCACAGGCTCGTCCGGTTGGTGGCGGCGCTGTTCTCGGTCAGGCTCTTGTCGTCCACCGGGCCCATTGTGGCAGTGCTCACCTTTCGCTCCCGACTGCGGGACTCACTCGCTGCGCTCGTTCATTCCTCGCGCTCGCACCCACGGTTCCTAGCCGCCCAGCCGGGCGTCGCGTGCGGCGGCCATCTTGCTCGGCAGGCCCCACAGCTGCACGAAACCCTTCGCCAGGGACTGGTCGAAGGTGTCGCCGGTGTCGTAGGTGGCCATGCCGAAGTCGTAGAGGCTGGCCTCGGAGCGCCGGCCGGTGACGGTGGCCCGGCCGCCGTGCAGGGTGAGCCGCACCTCGCCGGAGACGTGCCGCTGGGCGTCGTCGATGAAGGCGTCCAGGCTGTCCTTGAGCGGCGAGAACCAGAGGCCGTCGTAGACCAGCTCGCCCCAGCGCTGGTCGACGCCGCGCTTGAACCGGGCCAGGTCGCGCTCGACGGTGACCGCCTCCAGCTCCTGGTGGGCGGTGATCAGCGCGATCGCGCCGGGGGCCTCGTACACCTCGCGGCTCTTGATGCCGACGAGGCGGTCCTCGACCATGTCGAGCCGGCCGACGCCCTGGGCGCCGGCGCGCCGGTTCAGCTCCAGGATCGCCTGGTACGGGGTGACGGTCTCGCCGTCGATGGCGACCGGGTTGCCGGCGTCGAAGGTGATCACGACCTCGTCGGCGTCGCGCGGCTCGGCCGGGTCGGCGGTGTAGGAGTACAGGTCCTCGATGGGACCGTTCCAGATGTCCTCCAGGAAGCCGGTCTCCACCGCGCGGCCCCAGAGGTTCTGGTCGATGGAGTACGGCGACTTGGCCGACACGTCGATCGGCAGGCCCTTCTCCTCGGCGAAGGCGATGGCCTTGTCCCGGGTCCAGGCGAAGTCCCGGGCCGGGGCGATGATCTTCAGGTCGGGGGCGAGGGCGCTCAGCCCGACCTCGAAGCGGACCTGGTCGTTGCCCTTGCCGGTGCAGCCGTGCGAGACGATCGTGCCGCCGTGCTTGCGGGCCGCGGCCACCAGGTGCTTGACGATCAGCGGCCGGGACAGCGCGGAGACCAGCGGGTAACGGTCCATGTAGAGGGCGTTGGCGCGCATCGCCGGCAGGCAGTAGTCGGCGGCGAACTCGTCGCGCGCGTCGACCACCTCGGACTCGACGGCGCCGCAGTCCAGCGCGCGCTGCCGGATGGCGTCGAGGTCCTCGCCGCCCTGTCCGACGTCGACGGCCACCGCGACGATCTCGGCGCCGGTCTGCTCGGCGAGGTACGGAATGGCCACGGAGGTGTCGAGACCTCCGGAGTAGGCAAGGACGACCCGCTCGGTCATGGTGTGGTGCTCCCTTCAACATTTTCTTCCCGGCGGGCCCACCCGGCGAGCTTGTCGCCGAGCGCGGCCCCGCCGACGGCCTCGCGGGCCACGACGAGGATGGTGTCGTCGCCGGCGATGGTGCCGACGATCTCGGGCAGGCCCGCTCGGTCCAACGCGCTGGCCAGGTAGTGGGCTGCGCCCGGCGGGGTGCGCAGTACGGCGATGTTGCCGCTGGCGTCGACCCCGTTGAGCAGCTCGCGCAGCAGCCGGACCAGCCGGGCCGGGGCGGCCTCGGCGTCGCGCAGCGGCCAGTGGCCATCCTCGGGGATCACGTACACGGCCCGCCCGTCACCGCCGCGGGCGGTGACCGCGCCGAGTTCCTTCAGGTCCCGCGACAGGGTGGCCTGGGTGACCTGGATCCCGTCGCTGGCGAGCAGGTCGGCCAGTTCGGTCTGCGACCGGACGGCCTTGTCGCGGATCAGCTCGACGATGCGGCCGTGCCGGGCGGCGCGGGTCAGCGGGGCGGTCATGTGGAGGCCTCCAGGAGATACGTCAGCAGCGCCTTCTGGGCGTGCAGGCGATTCTCCGCCTGGTCGAAGACCGCGCTGCGCGGTCCGTCCAGCACCTCGTCGGTGATCTCCTCGCCCCGGTGCGCGGGCAGGCAGTGCAGCACGATCACGTTGGCCGCGGCGTGGGCCAGCAACGCGTCGTTGACCTGGTACGGCAGGAACGGGGTGATCCGGTCCAGCCCGTCGTCCTCCTGGCCCATCGAGGTCCAGGTGTCGGTGGCGACCACGTCGGCCCCGCGGACCGCCTCGACCGGATCGACGAGCGCCCGGACCGATCCGCCGGTGCCGAGGGCGATCTTCTCGGCGCGGGCCACCAGGTCGGGGTCGGGCTGGAAACCGTCCGGGCCGGCGACCCGCACGTGCATCCCGGCGGTCGCCCCGGCGAGCAGGTAGGAGTGCGACAGGTTGTTGGCGGCATCCCCGACGTACGCCAGGGTCCGCCCCCGGGTGCCGCCGCAGTGCTCGCGGACGGTGAGCAGGTCGGCCAGCAGCTGGCAGGGGTGGTAGCCGTCGGTGAGGGCGTTGACCACCGGCACGGTGGCGTGCGAGGCGACCTCGGCGATCCGGTCGTCGCCGTGGGTACGCAGCACGATCGCGGCGACGTAGCGGGAGAGCACCCGCCCGGCGTCGGCGAGGGACTCGCCCCGCCCGAAGTGGGTGACCTGGGTGTCCACGACCAGGGGGTGACCGCCCAGCTCGGCGATGCCGGCGTCGAAGGAGATCCGGGTGCGCAGGCTCTGCTTGTCGAAGAGCACCGCCACCGACCGTGGCCCGGCCAGCGGCGTGTACGCGTACCGGTCGGCCTTCATCCGGGCGGCCAGGTCGAGCACGGTGGACTGCTCGGCGGGGGTCAGGTCGTCGTCGCGCAGGAAGTGCCGGATCATGCGTTGACCTCCGTGGCGCTGGTCGTGGTGGGGGCGGCGGCGGCCGGCGCGAGATCGGCGGGCGCCGCCGCGTCGAGGGCGGCGGGGAGGACGGCCAGGAAGGCGTCGACCTGGTCGGCGGTGAGGATCAGCGGCGGGGCGAGCCGGACCACGCCCGGCTGCACCGGGTTGACCAGGAAGCCAGCCTCGCGCAGCGCGGCGGTGACCGGGCCGGCGGCCGGGGCGGTGAGCACGATCCCGAGCAGCAGGCCGGCGCCCCGGACCTCGGCGACCAGCGGGTGACCGAGCGCCTCGACGCCCCGACGCAGCCGTTCGCCGGTCCGCTTGACGTGGTCGAGCAGCCCCTCGCTGGCGATGGTGGCGACCACCGCCAGGGCGGCCGCGCAGCTGACCGGGTTGCCGCCGAAGGTGGTGCCGTGCGAGCCGGGTGCGAGCAGCTCCCCGGCCCGGCCGAAGGCGAGGCAGGCCCCGATGGGCAGCCCGCCGCCCAGCCCCTTGGCCAGGGTCACCACGTCCGGCTCGATCCCGTCGGCCTGGTGGGCGAACCAGTGCCCGGTGCGGCCGATCCCGGTCTGCACCTCGTCCAGGACGAGCAGGGCGCCGTGCCGGGCGGTGATCCGCCGCGCGTCGGCCAGGTAGCCGGCGGGCGGCACGACGACGCCGTTCTCACCCTGGATCGGCTCCAGGATCACCATGGCGGTCGCGTCGCTGACGGCCGCGTCGAGGGCGGCGGTGTCGCCGTACGCCACGTGGGTGACGTCGCCGGGCAGCGGGCGGAACGGGTCGGCCTTGGCGGGCTGGCCGGTGAGCGCGAGCGCCCCCATGGTCCGGCCGTGGAAGCCGCCCCGGGCCGCCACCACGTGGCTGCGGCCGGTGAGCCGGGAGAGCTTGAACGCCGCCTCGTTGGCCTCCGCGCCGGAGTTGGCGAAGAACACCCGGCCCGGCCGGCCGGCGAGGGCCAGCAGCAGCTCCGCCAGGGCCACCGGCGGCTCGGCGACGAACAGGTTGGAGACGTGGCCCAGGGTGGCGACCTGCCGGGAGACGGCGGCCACCACGGCCGGGTGGGCGTGGCCGAGGGCGTTGACCGCGATGCCGCCGAGCAGGTCGACGTACTCCCGGCCGGCCTCGTCGACCACGACGGCGCCGGAGCCGGAGACCAGCGCCAGCGGCGGCGTGCCGTAGTTGTCCATCAGGGCCTGGCCCCAGCGTTGGACCAGCGTGCTCATGCGGGAACCGTGCCTTCCTCGTTCGCGACTGCGGGGCTCGCAAGCTCACTCCTCGCGCTCACCACCATCGTGCCGAATCCTTCCGAGGTGAAGACCTCCAGCAGCGTGGAGTGGGCGACCCGGCCGTCGACGACGTGCGCGGCGGGCACGCCCCCGCGCACCGCCCGCAGGCAGGCCTCCATCTTCGGGACCATCCCCGACTCCAGGGACGGCAGCAGCTTCGCCAGCTCGTCGTCGGTGATCTCGCTGACCAGGCTGGTGGTGTCCGGCCAGTCGGCGTAGAGGCCGGCCACGTCGGTGAGCACGACCAGCTTGCGGGCGTCGAGGGCGACGGCGAGCGCGGCGGCGGCGGTGTCGGCGTTGAGGTTGTGCAGCACGCCGTCGGCGTCCGGCGCGACGGTCGAGATGACCGGGATCCGGCCGGCCGCGATCAGGTCGGTCACCGCCGAGACGTCGACCGACTCCACGTCGCCGACCTGCCCGACGTCCACCGGCTGCCCGTCGACGTACGCGGACCGGCGGACGGCGGTGAACAGCCCGGCGTCCTCGCCGGAGAGGCCGACGGCGAACGGGCCGTGCGCGTTGATCAGCCCGACCAGTTCCCGGCCGACCTGCCCGACCAGCACCATCCGGACGACGTCCATCGCCTCGGGGGTGGTGACCCGCAGGCCGCCCCGGAACTCGCTGGCGATGCCGAGCCGCCCGAGCATGGCGGAGATCTGCGGGCCGCCGCCGTGCACGACGACCGGCTTGAGGCCGGCGTACCGGAGGAAGACCATGTCGGCGGCGAAGGCGCGCTGGAGCGCGGGTTCGACCATGGCGTTGCCGCCGTACTTGACCACGACGGTGGCGCCGGAGAAGCGGGCCAGCCAGGGCAGGGCCTCGATCAGCGTCTCGGCCTTGACCTGGGCCCGGGTGAGGTCGGCGGTGAGGCTCACGTCGAGTACGCCGAGTTCTCGTGCACGTACGCGTGCGACAGGTCGTTGGTCCAGATCGTCGCGGCCGAGGACCCGGCGTGCAGGTCGATCCGGATGGTGACGTCCCGGCCGGACAGGTCGACCTTGGCGCGGTCCTCGGCGGCGGCGCCGGAGCGGCACACCCAGATCCCGTTGACCGCGACGTCGACGCCGTCCGGTTCGAAGGCGGCGGCGGTGGTGCCCACGGCGGCGAGGATCCGCCCCCAGTTCGGGTCGTTGCCGAACAGCGCGGTCTTGACCAGGTTGTTCCGGGCCACCGACCGGCCCACCTCGACCGCGTCGGCCTCGGTGGCGGCGCCGACCACCTCGATCGCGATCTGCTTGGTCGCGCCCTCGGCGTCGGCGATGAGCTGCTGGGCCAGGTCGTGGCAGGCGGCGGTGACCGCGGCGGTCAGCTCGGCGTCGGTGGGCTCGACGCCGGAGGCGCCGCTGGAGAGCAGCAGCACGGTGTCGTTGGTCGACATGCAGCCGTCGGAGTCGATCCGGTCGAAGGTGACCCGGGTGGCGGCCCGCAGCGCGGCGTCGAGCGCCTCCGGCCCGGCGACCGCGTCGGTGGTGAGCACGCAGAGCATGGTCGCCATGGCCGGGGCGAGCATCCCCGCGCCCTTGGCCATGCCGCCGACGGTCCAGCCGCTGCCCTGGGCGACGGTGGTCTTGGGGCGGGTGTCGGTGGTCATGATCGCCTCGGCGGCCGCCGTGCCGCCGTCACGGCCGAGCCCCCGGATGGCGCTGCGCACGCCGGGCAGCAGCTTCTGCATCGGCAGCCGCTCGCCGATCAGGCCGGTGGAGCAGACCGCGACCTCGCCGGCGCCGAGCATCAGCCGGGGGCTGACCGAGGTCAGCGCGGCGGCGGTGTGCTCGGCGGTGGCGTGGGTGTCCTGGAAGCCGGCCGGGCCGGTGCAGGCGTTGGCGCCACCGGAGTTGAGCACCACGGCGCGGACCACGCCGCCCCGGACGACCTGCTGGGTCCAGAGCACCGGCGCGGCCTTGACCCGGTTGGCGGTGAAGACGCCGGCGATCCCGGCGTCGGGGCCGTCGTTGACGACGAGGGCGAGGTCGGCGGCGCCGCTGGTCTTGAGCCCGGCGGCGATCCCGGCCGCCCGGAATCCCCGTGGGGTGGTGACTGTCATGGCGCGACTCCGAAGACGGGAAGGCCGGTGGTCTCCGGCAGGCCGAGCATGAGGTTGGCGCACTGCACGGCCTGGCCGGCGGCGCCCTTGCCGAGGTTGTCGATCGCGCTGACCACGATCACCCGGCCGGAGTCGACGTCGACGCCTGCCTGGAGGTGGCAGGAGTTCGAGCCGGCCGTGGCGGCGGTGTGCGGCCAGGCGCCCTCGGGCAGGACGTGCACGAACGGCGCGTCCGCGTACGCCCGGGCCAGCACGTCGCGCGGGTCGGCGTCGCCGGTCGGCACCGCGGTGACGGTGGCGAGGATGCCGCGCGGCATGGGCGCGAGCACCGGGGTGAAGGAGAGGCTGGTCGCCCCGGTGGCCTGCTTGATCTCCGGCACGTGCTGGTGGGCGCCGACCTTGTAGGGCGACAGGTCGCCCATCACCTCGCTGCCGAGCAGGTGGGCCTTGGCGGCCCGGCCGGCGCCGGAGGTGCCGGAGGCGGCGACCACCACCACGTCGGCGGGGAAGACCGCGCCGGCGGCGATCAGCGGGGCCAGGGCGAGGGTGGTGGCCACGGCGTAGCAGCCGGTGCTGGCCACCCGGGTCGCGGCGGCGATCGCCGCCCGCTGGCCGGGCAGCTCGGGCAGGCCGTAGGTCCAGGCGCCGGCGTGCGGGCCGCCGTAGTAGCGGGCCCAGGCGTCGGCGTCGTGCAGCCGGTGGTCGGCGCCGAGATCGACCACCTTGACCGTCGCCGGCAGGGCGGCGGCGAGGGCCGCCGACTCGCCGTGCGGCAGGGCCAGGAAGACCAGGTCCGCGTCGGCCAGGGCCGCCGGGTCGGTCGCCGTGAGCGTCAGGTCGAGGCCGACGAGCTGCGGGTGTACGGCGCTGACGGGCTGACCGGCCTGGGAATGGGCGGTGGCGGCGGCGAGGTCGAGCTCGGGGTGCCCGGCGACCAGGCGCAGCAGCTCACCCCCGGCGTATCCGCTCGCCCCGGCGACCGCGACTCGGATGCCCATACTCACCTCCGCATGACTATGCAGAGAAGCCTAACGGTCCGAACCCCTCACTGCAAGTTCATACGTCCCACTGCATGGACATGTGAGCGTGACTCCGGTGACCGGGTAGCAATAGGCCCGGCCCGGGTCGCGGGACGCGAACCGGGCCGGGCGGGGCGGGGCGGGGCGGGGCGGGACGAGAATATCGACGACTAGGATGATCGACTGGCGGAAGTGTGGGCCGAGCGTTCGGCCCCGGGGGGCACACGCGGAGGGCACCCGGGCCGGGCCTTTCAGATCCTCGGTCCGGTGCGGGCACAGCGAAACGGTCGGGCGCGCGACTGCCCGCCGGGCGGCCGACGCGAGCGCGCCGGCCGCCACCAGCCATCCGAGGAGCGGCGCCGGTCAGGCGCCGCGCAGCGTGGCGCCGAACCGCTGCGCCGCGAGGGCGACGGCCGCGTCGCGGGCGGCCACCGCCTCCTCCACGGTCAGCGTCCGGTCCGGGGCCCGGAAGGTGAGCTTGTACGCCAGCGACCGGCGTCCCGCGCCGAGCTGCTCCGAGGCGTACACGTCGAAGAGCCGGACGCTCTCCAGCAGCTCGCCGGCGCCCTCGACCAGCGCCCGCTCCACCTGGGCCGCGGGCACCGACTCGTCCAGCACCAGCGCCACGTCGATCAGCGCCGGCGGGAAGCCGGACACGGTCGGCGCGGGCGCGACCGGCGGGGCCGGCAACGCGTCCAGGTCCAGCTCCATGGCGCTGGTGCGGCGGGGCAGCTCCAGTGCCGCCACCACGGCCGGGTGCAGCTCGCCGGCGTGACCGACGATCGCCCCGTCGACCAGCAGCTCCGCGCAGCGTCCCGGGTGCCAGGGCGCGTACTCGACGGCCCGCACCTCGATCCGGTCCGCGGGGATGTCGGCGGCGGCGAGCACCACCCGGCCGGCCTCGACCGCGTCCGCCCAGCCGGCCGCCCGACCCGGACCCCACCAGCCGGCCGGGTCGACGTCGCCGGCCAGCACGACCGCGACGTGCCGCGGCTGGAGCGGCACCACCGCGTCGGCGGCGGCGAACTCGGCCTCGGTGGGCCGCCGGTCCACGCCCATCGCCGGCGGGGTGCCGGCGCCGGGGCGCGGGTGGAAGACCGTCCCGATCTCGTAGATGGACAGGTCCCGCTGGCCCCGGCCCAGGTTGCGCTTGAGGATGCCGAGCAGCGGGCCGAGCAGCGTGGTCCGCAGCACCGGCTCCTCCTCGGAGAGCGGGTTGGCCAGCCGGACCGCCGCCCGGCGCGGGTCGTCGGCGAGCAGGCCGAGCTGGTCGGCGAGCTCCGGCGCGGTGAACGGGTGGGCCAGCACCTCGACGTGGCCGCGCTCGGCCAGCGCGCGGGCCACCGCCCGGCGGCGGCGCTGCTGCCAGGTGAGGCCACGCCCGGCGGGCGCGGTGGGCAGCACGGACGGCACCCGGTCGTACCCGTCGAGGCGGACCACTTCCTCGACCAGGTCGGCCGGGTCGGTGAGGTCGGGTCGCCAGGTCGGCGGGGTCACGGTGAGCACGTCGCCGGCGCCGGCCGCCACGCCGACCTCGCCCGGGTCCTCGGCCAGCCGGTCGGCGCCCCGGACGACGGTGCAGCCGACCTGCTCCAGCAGGGCGACCACCCGCTCCGGGGTGTACGCCACCCCGACCCGCCGGGACGGCAGGTCGGCCGGGAGGATGACCGGCCGCACCGGCCGGACGTGGTCGAGGTCCAGGATCTGCTCGCCGACGGTGCCACCGGCGTGCTCGGTGAGCAGCCGCACCGCCCGCTCCAGGGCGACCAGCGGCAGGGCCGGGTCGACGCCCCGCTCCCAGCGCTTCGCCGCCTCGCTGAACAGCCGGTGCCGGCGGGCGGTGCGCCCGACCATCACCGGGTCCCAGTGGGCGGCCTCGAAGAGCACGTCGGTGGTGCCGCCGATGACCTCGCTGGTCTCGCCGCCCATCACCGCGGCGAGCGAGATCGGCCCGGTGTCGTCGCAGATGACCATGTCCTCGGCGGTCAGGGTGCGGGCCACCCCGTCCAGGGTGGTCAGCTTCTCCCCCGCCTCGGCGCGGCGGACCACCAGCGGGCCGCTGATCCGCTCGGCGTCGAAGGCGTGCATCGGCTGGCCGAGTTCGAGCATCACGTAGTTGGTGATGTCGACCGGCAGCGAGATGCTGCGTACGCCGGCCACGGTGAGCCGGCGCGACATCCAGCCGGGCGTCTCGGCGGTGGGGTCGATGCCCCGCACCATCCGCGCGGCGAACCGGTCGCAGCCGACCGTGTCGCGAACCTCGACCGGGTACGCCGGCTCGGCGGTGCCGCCGGGCGCGGGCGTCAGACCCGGGTCGCGGAACGGTACGCCGAGGGCGTGCCCCAGCTCGCGGGCCAGGCCGCGCACGCTCAGCGCGTACCCCCGGTCGGGGGTGATGTCCAGCTCGACCACGACGTCGTCGAGGCCCACGACGGGGCGCGCGTCGTCGCCCGGCTTGGCCGGGGTGTCCGGCGGCAGCACGATGATGCCGGAGTGGTCGTCACCCAGGCCCAGCTCCTTCGCGGAGCAGATCATGCCGGCGGAGTTGCGCCCGTAGGTCTTGCGGGCGCCGATGACGAAGTCGCCCGGCAGCACCCCACCGGGGAGGATCACCACCACCCGGTCGCCCTGGGCGAAGTTGCGCGCCCCGCAGACGATCTCCTGCGGCTCGCCGGTGCCGTTGGCGGCGCCGACGTCGACCCGGCAGAACCGGATCGGCTTCTTGAAGCCGGTCAGCTCCTCGATCTCCAGGACCTCGCCGACCACCAGCGGACCGGTGACGGTCTCCCGCAGGTCCACCACGGAGTCGACCTCGATGCCGAGGTCGACCAGGGCCTGCTCCAGGTCGCCGGTGGGCAGGTCGGCGGGGAGGTCGACGTACTCCCGCAGCCAACTGACAGAAACTCGCATGACTTCAGACCACCGTTCCCGTGACTCGTACCCGCATCGCCTACGCCCCGACCCCGAACGCGCGGGTGAACCGCACGTCGCCCTCGGCCATGTCCCGCATGTCGCTGACCCCGTGCCGGAACATCACGGTGCGGTCGATGCCCATGCCGAACGCGAATCCGGAGTAGACCTCCGGGTCGATGCCGCAGGCGCGCAGCACCCGCGGGTTGACCATGCCGCAGCCGCCCCACTCCACCCAGCGCGGCCCGTCCCGGTGCTCCGGGAACCAGACGTCGAACTCGGCCGACGGCTCGGTGAATGGGAAGTAGTGCGGCCGGAAGCGGGTCTTCGCGCCCTCGCCGAACATCGCCCGGGCGAAGTGGTCGAGCGTGCCGCGCAGGTGCGCCATGGTGATGCCCTTGTCCACCACCAGGCCCTCGACCTGGTGGAAGACCGGCGCGTGGGTGGCGTCCAGCTCGTCGGTGCGGTAGACCCGGCCGGGCACGATCACGTAGATCGGCGGCTTGCGGGTGAGCATGGTGCGCGCCTGCACCGGCGAGGTGTGGGTGCGCAGCACCAGACCGGAGCCCTCGGCACCGGCCGGCGGTGCGATGTGGAAGGTGTCCATCAGCCCGCGGGCCGGGTGGTCGGCGGGGATGTTCAGCGCGTCGAAGTTGGTCCACTCCAGCTCGACCTCGGGACCCTCGGCCACCTCGTAGCCCATCCCGACGAACAGGTCGCTGATCTGCTCCATCAGGGTGCTCAACGGGTGGCGGGCGCCCCGGGGGTGCCGGTCGTACGGCATGGTCACGTCGACCCGCTCCTCGACCAGCACCCGGGCGGCCTGCTCGCGCTCCAGGACCTCCTGGCGGGCGGCGTAGGCGCTCTCGATCGCCCGGCGGGCCTCGTTGACCCGCTTGCCCGCGTCGGACTTCGCGGCCGGCGGCAGCGCGCCGATCTCCCGGCGCGCCAGCGAGACCGGGGCCCGGTCCCCGAGGTGCGCGGGGCGCAGCGCGGTCAGCGCGTCCGGGTCGGCGGCGGTGGCGAACGCCTTCTCGGCGGCGGCGACGGCCTCGGCCAGGGCGGCCGGGTCCAGCAGGGCGACCTGCTTCGGGTCGTACGGATCGTTGCGGTAGCTCATGGCGTACGGGCACTCCCTCACGGCGGCGCCAGCCCTCACGGGCGGCTAGGCGAGTCTACGGACGCGCGGCTGTGCCGCAGCCCGCCGGTGGGAGTTACGCGGGAGGAAGGGGTCAGGCCCGCCGCCCGCCGACACCGGCGGGCTGGCTAAACGAACGCCGTGACGCGTTCACCATGCGGACGACTCCCCTGTGCTCAGTAGCGCGCGTGACGAGGTCAGCGCAGTGCTCTGGCTGAAGCGTACAGGCAGACGGCGGCGGCCGCAGCCAGGTTCAGGCTCTCGGCGCGGCCGTGCAGCGGCACCCGGACCCGGGCGTCGGCGGCGGCGGTCAGCTCCTCGGGCAGCCCGTGCGCCTCGGAGCCGAAGATCCAGGCGGTGGGGGCGGCGAGCCGCCCGTAGTCGATGAGGTCGTCGAGGTCGCTGTCGCCGTACCCGGTGGTGGCGAGCACGGTGAGCCCGGCGGCCCGCAGCGCGGCGACCACGTCGAGGGGGTCGGCGGCGCGGACCACGTCGACGTGGAAGAGGCTGCCGGCGGAGGCCCGCACGCACTTGCCGTTGTACGGGTCGACGGCGTCGCCGGCGAAGATCACCGCGCCCGCGCCGGCCGCGTCCGCGGTGCGCAGCACGGTGCCGGCGTTGCCCGGGTCGCGGATCTCGGCGAGCACCGCGACCAGGCGCGGGCCGGCGCCCAGCGCCCGCTCCAGCGGCACGTCGAGGTGCCGGCAGACGGCGACCAGGCCCTGCGGGGCGACGGTCTCGGCGAGCGCCGCCAGGGCCTCGTCG
This sequence comes from Micromonospora sp. A200, assembly GCF_029893845.1. Taxonomy (NCBI): domain Bacteria; kingdom Bacillati; phylum Actinomycetota; class Actinomycetes; order Micromonosporales; family Micromonosporaceae; genus Micromonospora; species Micromonospora sp. A200. The sequence goes on from NZ_JARXXY010000005.1 coordinate 33,038, forward strand.
GTCACCTCGGAGACTGCTACGTCGGCCCGGGCGGCGGCCGCCGCGAGGTCGGCGTACCGGTCGAGGGCGGCCGGCGTACCGAACAGCTCGGTGACCGTTCCGGCGCGCGCGAGGGCCTCGCGGACCGCCTGCGGGCCTTCGGCCAGGAACCGGCCGGTGGCCTCGCGGTCCCGGCGGCGGTGCAGCCGGCGGGCGGCGGCGACCCTGGGGGTACGCGGGGTGAACGGGCCGGAGACAGCGTCGAGGCGCCTCCCGCGCGATGGTGACTGCATGGGAGACGCCTCGATCTGCTGCGGGTGGATCAGGCGGCCTGGGCCGCGGCGCCACCGGTGCCCTCGGCCGCCACGGCGGCGCGGGCCAGCTCGACGATCGCGGCGAACGCCGCGGCGTCGTTGACGGCCAGGTCGGCCAGGATCTTGCGGTCGACCTCGATGCCGGCCAGGCGCAGGCCCTGGATCAGCCGGTTGTAGGTCATGCCGTTGGCCCGGGCACCAGCGTTGATGCGCTGGATCCAGAGCTGCCGGAAGTCGCCCTTGCGGTCACGACGGTCCCGGTAGGCGTACTGCATCGAGTGCAGCACCTGCTCCTTGGCCTTGCGGTACAGCCGGGAGCGCTGACCGCGGTAACCACTCGCGGTCTCCAGCAGGGTACGACGCTTCTTCTGGGCGTTCACAGCCCGCTTGACGCGTGCCATCTCAACTCCTCTTTCGGTTCAGGTGGCGCGCGTCAGCGGCCGAGCAGCTTCTTGATTCGCTTGACGTCGGCCTTGGCCAGCTCGACCGTGCCGGTCAGCCGCCGGGTCTGGCGGGAGGGCTTCTTCTCCAGGTTGTGGCGAAGGCCGGCCTGCTGGGCAACGATCTTGCCCTTGCCGGTCACCTTGACCCGCTTGCCCATACCCGTGTGGCTCTTCATCTTCGGCATGTGGAACGTCTCTCCCCTGTTACTCGCCGGTGTTGTCGGCGACTGCGCCGGTCTCGCCGGCTGCTGCGGTCTCGCCGGTCGCCGCGGCCTCACCGGCTTCCGGGGCGGACTCCTCCGCCCGATCCCGGGGCCCGCCACGGGACGCCGTGGCGGCGACCGCGGAGGCCTTGACGGCCCGGTGCGGAGCGAGAACCATGATCATGTTTCGGCCGTCCTGCTTCGGAGCGGCCTCGACGTAGCCCAGGTCCGTGATCTCGGATTCGAGCCGGCGCAGGAGCCGGTAACCCAGCTCCGGGCGGCTCTGCTCGCGACCGCGGAACATGATCGTCACCTTGACCTTGTCGCCCGCCTTGAGGAACCGCACCACGTGACCCTTCTTGGTCTCGTAGTCGTGCGGGTCGATCTTCGGCCGGAGCTTCATCTCCTTGATGACGGTCTGCTGCTGGTTACGCCGCGCTTCGCGCGCCTTCAGTGCGCTCTCGTACTTGAACTTGCCGAAGTCCATGAGCTTGCACACCGGCGGGCGCGCCATCGGCGCAACCTCGACCAGGTCCAGGTCGACGTCCGCGGCCAGCTGCAGGGCGCGCTCCAGCGGGACGATGCCCACCTGCTCACCCTCAGGGCCGACCAGTCGGACCTCACGTGCCCGGATCTGCTCGTTCACGCGTGGTTCGACGCTGATGGGGCCTCCTCGAGTCGAGTGTCCTGCGTGTGGCGACCCCGTGGGCCCCCGGGTGGGGGCCGCCGGAAAGCAGAAGGCCCTGGCGCATGCCAGGGCCCGCTCGACCGGTCGGCACGATCACATGATCGCGCATCCGGGACCGGGACGTGCCCGGAACCGGGGACCGGACCCGGCCACCGTCAGGGGCGACTCGGGTGGGAGCAGGCGCTCCGCTTCAAGACCACCCGCACGTCGGAACGGGGGCAGTCTGGTCGACTCGGCAACACTACACCCTCGCCCCAGGCACCCCCAAACCGGGCTCGCAGGTCAGCGCGGGTGTGACCGGGGGCTCAGCGGCTCGGCTGGCCGGCCGCCGACGCGGCCAGATGGGCCTGGTGCAGCCGGCGCAGCGCGCGGACGCCCTCGACCGCGATCTCCTCGTCGGCCGCCTGAAGGGCGACCATCGGGAGCAGGTCGTCGTCGTGCAGCTCCAGGCTGGCCCAGGGGGCGCCCCGGTCGAAACGCACCCTGCGGACGACCTCCCAGGGCAGCTCGTACGAGCCGATCACGTTGCGCACCCGCACGCCCCGGGCGTCCGCCTCGATCCGGGGGCGGGTGAAGAGCAGGATGGCCAGCGCGCCGAAGACGCCCAGGCCGACCATGGCGAGCTGGTCGCCGCGCTGGAAGGTGCCGTAGCCGTCGCCGGTGGAGCCGGTGAGCGAGGTCGCCACCAGGCTGAAGACCACCAGGACGGCGGCGGCCGAGGCCCAGCAGACCACCCGGATGCGACGGGGCTTGAGGCGGATCAGCTCGGTATCGCTCACCCCACCAGTCTGCCACCCGGTGGCGGGCGGTGGTCCGCCGCCACACGGCCGACGCCCACGTCGCCCGACCGCGCAGGCGGTGTCAGCCGGCCGGCGGAGCGGGCCGGTCGGCGTACGCGGAGCCCCGCCGCTGCCGTCCCGCCGGATCCTCCGGGGTCGACCGCACCACCGGCACCGACCAGCCGACGGCGGACGCCGAGGCCGTCCGGGCGGCCGGACGCCGCTGCCGGCCGGCGACCACCGACGCGACCAGCGTGAGCACCGCGCCGGCCAGGACCGGCCAGCGCAGCCCCGGCCCACCGGGCAGCAGCAGGTCCAGCAGCAGTCCCCCGCCGAGCTGGCCGGCGACCAACGCCAGACCGGTCCGCAGCACGCCCAGCGCCCGCACGCCGACCAGCAGGCTGGCCACGATGCCGACCCCGAGCAGTCCGCCGGTGTACAGGTACCAGGCGGGTGGCCAGTCGGGCCGGGCCACGGTGAACGCGCCGGCGAGCGCCGCGACGGCCAGCACGGCCGGCGTGCTGACGGCGAAGTTCATCGCGGTGCTGGCCGCGGCGGTGCCCGCCGCGGCCACCCGGCCGTTGAGCGCGGACTGCACGGCGACCGCCAGCCCGCCCACCACGGCGAGCAGGACCAGGCCGACGGCCAGTTCGCCCAGGGGCTGGCCGAGCTGGGCGAGCCCCACCGCCGCCGTGCCGAGCAGGGCGCCGGCCACCCGGGGTGGGGTGAGCGCGAGCCGGCCGACCGGGGCGAGCCCGGCCCGGTCCACCGCCAGGCCGCCGAGACTGCCCCCGGCGACCTGGGCGATGGTGAAGACGGCCACCCCGAGCACCGGCACGACGTACGTGCCGATCACGATGATCGCCGCCCCGCCGAGCCCGCCCAGGTAGCACCACCAGGGCAACCGGGACCGGCGCAGCACGGCGAGCCCGGTCCGCATCGACGGCAGCACCAGCAATCCGACCAGGACCAGCAGCGTGCCACCGGCGTTGTTGACCACCGCCCCGAGCACGGGACTGCCCACCCGGTCGCCCAGCTCGGCATTCGCCGCCCCCTGCGCGGCCGACGCCACGCCGCCGAGCACCACCAGGGCCAGCGCGGCGGTCGGCGGCAGCGGCCTCACAGCCGGCAGGCGTGGATGTTGGTGACCAGGATGGCGCGGGCGCCAAGGTCGTACAGCTCGTCCATGATCCGGTGCACGTCGTCGCGGAGCACCATCGCCTGCACGGCGACCCAGCCCTCCCGGTGCAGCGGCGACACGGTCGGCGACTCGATGCCCGGGGTCAGCGAGCTGGCCCGGTCCAGCAGGCCGGCCGGCACGTCGTAGGCGAGCATGACGTAGCGGCGGGCGACCAGCACCCCGTGCAGGCGGCGCAGCAACTGCTCGGCCTGCGGGTGGGTCGGGGCGCCGGTGCGGCGGACCAGCACCGCCGAGGAGCGCAGCAGCGGGTCACCGAAGACCACCAGGCCGGCCTGGCGCAGGGTGGCCCCGGTCTCCACCACGTCGGCGACCACGTCGGCGACGCCGAGCCGGATGGCGTTCTCCACCGCCCCGTCCAGCCGGATCACGTCGGCCTTGACCCCCAGCTCGCCGAGGTACCGATCGACCAGCCCCGGGTACGCGGTGGCGATCCGGTGCCCGCCCAACTCCTGCACGGAGTGGACGTCCTCCGGGCGGGCGGCGAAGCGGAAGGTGGCCCGGGCGAAGGCCAGGTCCATCACCTCCTCGGCCGGCGCGCCGGAGTCGATCAGCAGGTCGCGGCCGGTGATCCCGACGTCGAGGTCACCGGAGCCGACGTAGGTGGCGATGTCCTTGGGACGCAGGTAGAAGAACTCGATGTCGTTGGGCTCGTCCCGACTGACGAGGTCCTTGGGGTCGGTGCGCTGGCGGTAGCCCGCCTCGCGCAGCATCTCGGCGGCCTTCTCGGCCAGGGCGCCCTTGTTCGGTACGGCGACACGCAGCATGACGGAGTGCTCCTTCGATCAGTTGTGATCAACGACGGGGCGCACTCAGAGATGTCGGTAGACGTCCTTGAGCTCGAGACCGCTGGCGAGCATCAGCACCTGGACCTGGTAGAGCAGTTGGGAGATCTCCTCGGCGGTCCGCTCCGGCCCCTCGTGCTCGGCGGCCATCCACGACTCGGCCGCCTCCTCGACGACCTTCTTGCCGATGAAGTGCACGCCCTTCTCCAGGGCGGCGACCGTGCCCGAGCCCGGGGTGCCGGCCGCGGCCTTGGCCTGCAGCTCGGCGAACAACTCCTCGAACGTCTTCACGGGATCCGATTCTTCCAGTCATCGGGCGACACCTCGCGCACCGGGTCCGGCCGCGTCAAGTTCCGGGCAGATCCACTCCGAAACGCCGAGGTGGCGGTGTCCGAGGCATCCGGACACCGCCACCTCGGCGAAACGGAGTCGATCACGCCCGGGAGCGGGCGACGCGCGGACCAGGCCGAGGCCCGGGCGGGGGTCAGCGGCCGAAGCCGACCCGGTGGCCGTTGGCCGCTGCCACGTCCCGGATGGCCAGCGCGGCGTCGAGGGCCGCCACGGTGGCCGCCCACCCCTTGTCCTCCGCCGAGCCGGGCAGCCCGGCCCGGTCGCGGGCCTGCTCGATCGTCTCCACGGTGAGCACCCCGTGCGCCACCGGCTTCCCCTCGTCCAGGGCGACGCGGGTCAGGCCGTCGGTCACCGACCGGCAGACGTAGTCGAAGTGCGCGGTGGCACCCCGGACCACCACGCCGAGGGCGACCACCACGTCGCAGCGCCGGGCCAGGGCCTGGGCCACCACCGACAGCTCCACCGAGCCGGCCACCCGGGCGACCATCGACCGGGCGCCGCACGCCTCGGCCGCCGCCACCGCCCGGTCGAGCATGTGGTCGGTCAGGTCGGCGTGCCAGCGCGCGGCCACCACGCCCACGGTCAGCCCGGTGGCGTCCACCGTGGTCACCCCGGGCTCGCCGAATCCCGCCATGTCTACGCTCCGATCTCGTCGCCGGGGACCGGGCGGCCCATCGGGGCCTCGGTCACCTCGTCCAGTTCGTCCAGCAGGTGCCCCATCCGGTCCCGCTTGGTCCGCAGGTACCGCACGTTCTCCGGGTGCGGCCGGATCGGCAGCCCCTCGCGGCCGGTGATGGTCAGGCCGTACCCCTCCAGCCCGGCCCGCTTTGCCGGGTTGTTGGTCAGCAGCCGCATCGAGCGCACACCCAGGTCGTAGAGGATCTGCGCGCCGGTGCCGTAGTCGCGGGCGTCGGCGGGCAGCCCCAGGTCGAGGTTGGCGTCCACGGTGTCCCGGCCCAGGTCCTGGAGCTGGTACGCCTGGAGCTTGTGCAGCAGCCCGATGCCGCGCCCCTCGTGCCCGCGCACGTAGAGCACCACGCCCCGCCCCTCCCGGGCGACCCGGGCCAGGGACGCCTGGAGCTGCGGGCCGCAGTCGCAGCGCAGCGAGCCGAAGACGTCCCCGGTCAGGCACTCCGAGTGCACCCGCACCAGCACGTCCTGCCCGTCACCGATCTCCCCGTAGACCAGGGCGACGTGCTCGGCCGGGTCGTGCTCGGCGCGGTAGCCCAGCGCCCGGAACACCCCGTACGGGGTCGGCATCCGGGCGTCGGCGACCTGCTCCACCTGCTTCTCGTGCCGCCGCCGGTACGCCACGAGGTCGGCGATGGTCACCAGGGTCAGGGCATGCTCGGCGCAGAACTTCTCCAGGTCGGGCACCCGCATCATGGTGCCGTCCTCGTTGACCAGCTCGCAGAGCACGCCGGCGGGACGCAGCCCGGCCAGCCGGGTCAGGTCGACGGCCGCCTCGGTGTGCCCGGGGCGGCGCAGCACCCCGCCCTCGCGGGCGCGCAGCGGCACCACGTGCCCGGGGCGGGACAGGTCGGTCGGGTCGGTGCCCGGGTCGGCCAGCAGCCGGATGGTGTGCGACCGGTCGGCGGCCGAGATGCCGGTGCCGATCCCCTCCCGGGCGTCCACGGTCACCGTGTAGGCGGTGCCGCGCCGGTCCTGGTTGGTGTGGTGCATCGGCGGCAGGTCCAGCCGGTCGCACTCCGACTCGGTCAGCGACACGCAGATGTAGCCGGACGTCCAGCGGACCATGAACGCGACCAGCTCCGGCGTGGCCAGTTCGGCGGCGAAGATCAGGTCGCCCTCGTTCTCCCGGGACTCGTCGTCGACCACGACGACCGGCCGGCCGGCGGCGATGTCCGCCACCGCCTGCTCGATGCTGGCGAAGGTGCTCATGCGACGGCCTCCGAGTAGGTGGACGGGATCGGCGGGGCGGCCGACCGGGCGGCCCGCGAGGTCCGCCACCAGGCGGCGAGACCCCAGACGCAGAACGCGCCGTAGAACAGGTACATGGCCGCCGACGGGTAGAAGCCGCCGCGCAGCAGCAGCGGCACGCCGACGGCGTCGACGGCGATCCAGATCAGCCAGAACTCGACCCAGCCGCGGGCCATGCCGTACGTGGCGAGCAGGCTGCCGGTCAGGATCCAGGCGTCCGGCAGCGGGCCCCAGGAGCCGAGGGCGGCGAGCACCGGGTACCCGGCGGCGGTGCCGACGGCGGCGGCCAGCAGCAGGCCGAGCCGCTCCCGGCCGGTGGCCCAGCGCGGGCTGACCGCCGGGTGGTCGTCGCCCTGCCGGCGGTTGCGCGACCAGCGCCACCAGCCGTAGACGCTCACCGAGAAGAAGAAGACCTGCCGGCCGGCCTGGCCGTAGAGGTCGTGCGCCTGCGGGGTGGCGAAGACACCGCCGAGGAAGACGGTGAACAGCAGCGCGTTGCCGATCATGCCGACCGGCCAGGCCCAGAGCAGTCGGCGCAGCCCGAGCAGCGCGGAGGCCAGCCCGAAGACGTTGCCGACGATCTCGCGGACCAGCACCGGCGAGCCGGCGATCTCGAGCTGGGCCTCGAGCAGCCAGCCGAGCGGGCCCATCAGCGCCCACCCCCCGCGGGCGCGCCGGGCAGGCCGCCGCCGGCGAGGCGGTCGCCGAGCAGGCGCTCGACGTACTTGGCCAGCACGTCGACCTCCAGGTTGACCGGGTCGCCGACGCCCTTGCCGCCGAGCGTGGTCAGCTTCAGGGTGGTGGGGATCAGCCCGACGGCGAACCAGTCGTCGCCGACCGCGGCCACGGTCAGCGAGACGCCGTCGATGGTGATCGAGCCCTTCTCCACCACGTACCGGGCGAGGTCGGCGGGGAGCCGGAAGCGGACCGTCTCCCACTGCGCGGCGGGCTCCCGGGCGACGATCTCGCCCACCCCGTCGACGTGGCCCTGCACGATGTGCCCGCCGAGCCGGCTGTTCAGCGCGGCGGCCCGCTCCAGGTTGACCGGGTCGCCCACCCGCAGCGCGCCGAGCGCGGAGCGGCGCAGCGTCTCCCCCATCACGTCGGCGGTGAAGACGCCCTCCTCGACGTCGACGACCGTGAGACAGACGCCGTTGACCGCGATGGAGTCGCCGTGCCGGGCGTCGGAGGTGACCAGCGGGCCGCGGACGGCGACCAGCGCGGAGTCACCCCCGGTGTCCGTGACGCGGACGACCTCGCCCAGCTCCTCGACGATGCCGGTGAACATGTCAGGCCTCCCTCTTTCGGGGCAGCGCGGTGATCCGCAGGTCGGGACCGATCTGCGTAACGTCGGTGATCTCCAGGTCGATGGCATCGGCGATGGTCGTCACGCCGGCGTCGACCAGCGCGGTCCGGCCCGCGCCGAGCAGCTTCGGCGCGACGTACCCGACGACCTTGTCGACCAGGCCGGCGGCGAGGAACGCGCCGGCCAGCCGGGGGCCGCCCTCCAGCAGCGCGGCCCGCACGCCGCGGTGGTGCAGCTCGGCCAGCAGCGCCGGCAGGTCGACCCGGCCGTCCGGGCCGGCCCCGACCTCCGCTGCGGTGGCGATCCACGTCCGGGCGGCGCCGTCGCGGACCCGGGCCCCGGCCGGGGTACGCCCGGAGCTGTCCACCACCACCCGCAGCGGCTGCCGGATGGCCAGGGTGCCGTCGCGCAGGTTGCGGGCGGTGAGCCGGGGGTCGTCGGCGAGCACGGTGCCCACCCCGGCGAGCACCGCGTCGACCGTGCCGCGCAGCGCGTGCACGTCGATGCGGGCCGCCTCGGCGGTGATCCACATGCTGGTGCCGTCGGCCGCCGCCGACCGGCCGTCGAGCGTGGCGGCGAACTTCCAGATGACGTACGGCCAGCCGCGGCGCATCGAGGTCAGCCAGGCGACGTTGCCGGCCTCGGCCTCCTGCGCGCGTACCCCGAACTCGACCTGGATACCGGCGGCCCGCAGGGTGGCGGCGCCGCCGGTGGCGACCGGGTTGGGGTCGGGCACGGCGATCACCACCCGGGCCACGCCGGCCTGGACCAGCGCGAGGCTGCAGGGGCCGGTGCGGCCGATGTGGTCGCACGGTTCGAGGGTGACCACCGCGGTGCCGCCGCGGGCGCGCTCACCGGCCTGGGCGAGCGCGACGATCTCGGCGTGCGGTCCGCCCGCGTACGCGTGGAATCCCTCCCCGACGACCGTGCCGTCCGGATCGAGCAGGACGCAGCCGACGACCGGGTTGGGGCTGGTGGTGCCGAGGCCACGGGCCGCCAGCGTGACGGCGCGACGCATCGCGTCGTCGACGGAAACGCCGGCCATGCCTCTGCCCTCTCACTCGCCGGGCCGCGCGCGGGCGGTACGGGAGGAGCCGCGGGCAGGCGGCGGCGGATCCGGGAACGGCACGGCCGCCCCCGGGGAGCCCACGCGATGGCTGGATGCAGCGACCCACGCAGGCCCGCCCCGTCCCGCGCGCTGTCTCCCATCCGGACTTTCTGGGTGCGGAACGTTCCCCGCTCCCAACCGTCGGCCCCGGATTCTCACCAGGTCCACCGGGCGGCCTGAGCCGTCCGGGTCGCGGGCTTACCACGGTCGTACCGTGGATCACCGCCGGTTCGGAATTTCACCGAGCCCCGCCAGCGCGTGGTGGGTACATGGGAAGTCTTACACGTTCCACCGGCCGGTACGCCACTGCACGCGGGCTACCTCACACCCCGTCGGCGCGCCGCCGGTCCACCGCCACGTACGAACCGGGCTGGCTTTTGGCGACGGTTTTCATCTCCGAGGCGACCGCGATCGCGGAGAGCGGGTCGGTGAAGCGCTTCCGGGCGTCGGAGAGGGAGACCCCGATGGAGAGGGTGACCAGGTGCGCCTTGCGCACGTTGCCCCGGCGGTCCTTCAGCTCGACGTAGCCGCGCTCGGCGTCGGCCGGGTCGTAGAGCTTGTCGGCGGCCTTCTCGAAGTCCTCCACCGCGCGGAAGGTCAACGGCCGGACCTGTTCCGGGGTGCAGACGACGACGAAGTCGTCGCCGCCGACGTGGCCGAGGAAGGCCGGCGGCAGCCCGATCGAGACCACCGCCCGGTGCAGGCTGCGGGCCAGCGCGGAGATGAACTCGTCGCCGCGGACGAAGCCGTACCGGTCGTTGACGCTCTTGAACCGGTCGATGTCGATGTAGCCGACGGCGTAGTCGACGCCGCTGCGGACCCGGTCGCTGATCTCCCGGCGGATCCGGCTGTTGCCGGGCAGCCCGGTCAACGGGGAGACCTCCCGGAACTCCTTGTTGCGGCGCAGCGTGGAGCTGACCCGGGCCACCAGCTCGGCGGTGTCGAAGGGCTTGACCAGGTAGTCGTCGGCGCCGGCGCTGAGGCCGTGCACCTTGTCCACGGTCATCCCCTTGGCGGTCAACATGATCACCGGCAGGGCGGAGGTCATCGGGTCGGCGCGCAGCCGGCGGGTCAGCTCCAACCCGTCGATCCGGGGCATCATCAGGTCCACCACGGCCAGGTCGGGCCGGTGCCGCTCGATCATCTCGAGCGCCTCCTGGCCGTCGCCGGCGTGGAGCACCTCGAAGCCGTGCAGCCGCAGGTTGAACTCGACGAAGCGGGCGATGTCCTCGTCGTCGTCGACGACCAGGATGACGTCGGGTCGGTCGCCGGCCGGGTCCACGTCAGGCTCCGGGAACCGCGCGCTCCGCGAGCCCCCGCAGGCGACGCACCGCCTCGGCCGGGTCGGCCGCCCCGTAGACGGCGGTGCCGGCGACGAAGGCGTCCGCGCCGGCCGCCGCGGCCTGCTCGATGGTGTCGGCGGCGATCCCACCGTCGACCTCGATGCGCAGCTCCAGGTGGCCGGTGTCGACGTGCCGGCGGGCCGCGCGGACCTTCTCCAGCAGCTGCGGGATGAACCGCTGCCCGCCGAAGCCGGCCTTGATCGTCATGATCAGCAGGGTGTCGAAACTGGGCAGCAGCTCCAGGTACGGCTCGATCGGAGTGTCCCGGTCGATGGCCAGCCCGGCCTTGGCGCCGGCCGAGCGGAGGTCCTTGGCCAGCGCGACCGGGTCGTCGCAGGCCTCGGCGTGGAAGGTGACGTTGTACGCGCCGGCGTCGGCGTAACCAGGGGCCCACCGACGTGGATCCTCGATCATGAGGTGCACGTCGAACGGGATCCGGGTCACCGCGCGCAGGCTCTGCACCACGGGCAGGCCGATGGTCAGGTTGGGCACGAAGTGGTTGTCCATCACGTCGACGTGCAGCCAGTCCGCGGCGTTCTCCACGGCACGGACCTCGTCGGCGAGGCGGGCGAAATCGGCGGCGAGGATGCTGGGCGCGACGATCGGCGGCGGTACGGTCACGGGGTCAGTGTACGAATGCGGCCACCCGCCGCGGGCATCGCGGCCCCACGGGAACGCCCTGTGACCCAGGAGTGACCGCTGGTGCAAGATTGGGCTCCACGGAACGCAAAACCGGACGGACCGCCAGCCGCGACTGGCCGCCCGACGGAAAGGCGGCAACACTCCATCAGAGACGGTCAGCCGTGCTGCACGTCCCGCGGAACCGCAACTCCGCGCGGGCCGCAACGACCGGCCGTCATTTCCCGGAAAGGGCGGACGATGCGACGGTGGCTCGTGGCGCTGGCGCTGGCCGGCGCGGCGACGATGGCGATGAGCGGCTGCGTCCCGCAGCACCGGCCCGACGGCGACCTGGCCGACGACTGGCCGGACCTGCCCGCACCGCGGATGTTCGTGCCCGCCACGGACGCCTGCCTGCCCCGGATCACGGCGGTGGTCCAGGCGGGCACGTACGACACGGTGGACTGCGCCCGCAGCCACCTGGCCGAGGCGATCCACGTCGGGACCTTCACCGGCGACGCGGCGGCCGGGCCGCGCCCCGAGCCGGGCTCCCCGGCGCTGCGCCCCGCCCGCGCCGAGTGCGACCAGCGGGCCCGCGAGGTGCTCGGGGGCGACTGGCACTCGGCCCGGCTCACCATGAACATCGCGCTGCCCTCCGTGCCGGCGTGGAACGGCGGCGCCCGCTGGTTCCGCTGCGACCTGAGCGAGACCGACAGCATCGACAACACCCGCCCGGTCAACCGCACCGGCAGCCTGCGCGGCGCGATGATCGGCGACAACCCGCTCACCCACCGCTGCTTCGACCCCAAGCTGATCGGCGACAACCTCAACTACATGGCGCCGGTGCTCTGCTCCGAGCCGCACCGGGCCGAGTTCGTCGGGGTCTACCTCGAGCGGGACATGACCTGGGCGGAGTTCGGCCGGGCCAACCAGGAGGTGCACCGGCGCTGCATGGCACTGATCGCCAACTTCGCCGCCGTGCCGAACAACTCCGACCTGCCGTACCGGGCCGGGTCGATCTTCTACCCGCCGTCGCAGCGGGAGTGGGAGGAGGGCGACCGTGGCATCCGCTGTTTCCTGTGGAGTGACGACCGGAAGCTGACCCGCTCGATGCGCGGCGCCGGCCCGAAGGGACTCCCCGCCATCTGAGGCCCGGTGCCGTAAGCTGCCGCACCGTGACACCCGCTCGGCGGGCGCCACGGTCACGGTCGGCGAAAGGTCGGGTGCGATGCGGCGGTGGTGGACGGCGGTCGCCGTGGGCGGCGCGGCGTTGCTGGCGCTGACCGGGTGCGGCACCCCCGCCGGGGTGGACGCGGACCTCGCCGACGACTGGCCGGCCCTCGCCGCGCCGCAGGGCTTCGTCCCCGCCGCCGGGGTCTGCCACGCCGGGGTGCAGGACGTGGGCTACCTCAGCGGCTACCACCCGGTCGACTGCGCCCGGTCACACCGGGCCGAGACGATGCACGTGGGCACCGTCACCGGCGCCGACGCCCGGCGCTCCACTCCCCCGGCCGGCGGCACCGGCGCCATGCTCGCCGCCCGCGCCGAGTGTGACCGGGAGGTCCGGCGGGCGGTGGGCGCCGACTGGCGCTCCGGCCGACTCGGCCTCGCCGTCGTCTTCCCCGCACCGGAGGCCTGGACGGGAGGGGCCCGCTGGTTCCGCTGCGACCTGACCGAGGTCGAGAGCGTCGACGAGGCGCGGGCCACCCCCCGCACCGGCAGCCTGAAGGGCGCCCTGACCCGCGACACCGACCTGCGGCTGCGCTGCTTCGAACCGGAGGTCGACGGCGACGACGTCGAGGCGATGAAGCCGGTCTCCTGCACCGCCCGGCACCACGCCGAATTCGTCGGCGTCTGGCCGGCCACCGGCCTCAGCTACGCCCAGGTCACCAAGGGCGACGGGCGGGTCCACAAGGGCTGCCTCGGCGTGCTGGCGAAGTACACCGGGGTGCCGAACGACGGCAACCTGCGGTTCCGCGCCGGCTCGATCTTCTACCACCCGCTGGAGCGGGAGTGGCGCGACGGCAACCGCGGGGTGCAGTGCTTCGTGTGGGTCAGCGACCGCACCCTCACCCGCTCGCTCAAGGGCGTCGGCACCCGGGGCCTGCCGGTCCGCTGAGCCGGCGGCGGGGCGGCCCTGTGCTCCGCCCCGCCGGCGTTCCGCTGCGCTGCCCGCCGCTCAGCCGCGACGCAGCACCGCGAGGAACATCGCGTCCGTGCCGTGCCGGTGCGGCCAGAGCTGCACCGTCGGGCCGTCGCCCAGGCCGGGCATGCCGGCCGGCAGCAGCGTACGGGCGTCGACGAAGTCCGCCGGCACCTCGGCGCGCCGGGCCGCCTCGGTCACCGTCACGTGCGTCTCCACCACGTGCGGGGAGCAGGTGACGTACGCGACCAGGCCGCCGGGACGGGCCGCGCGCAGGGCCGCGGTGAGCAGTTCGCGCTGCAACCGGGTCAGCGGCGGCAGGTCCGACGGCTGACGCCGCCAGCGCGACTCCGGCCGGCGGCGCAGCGAGCCCAGGCCGGTGCACGGGGCGTCCACCAGCACCCGGTCGAAGTGCCCCTCCGGCAGCTCCGGGTCCGCGCCGACCGTGCGGCCGTCGGTGTGCAGCACGTCCACCGGCAGGCCCCGGGTGGCCTGCTCGACCAGCCGGGCGCGGTGCTCGGAGACCTCCACGGCGGTCAGCCGGGCGCCGCGCTGCGCGGCGAGCGCGCCGAGCAGGCCGGACTTGCCGCCGGGGCCGGCGCACAGGTCGAGCCAGCGCCCGTCCGGGCCGTCCAGCGGCGCGACGGCCAGCGCGTTCGCCACCAGCTGCGAGCCCTCGTCCTGCACGTGCGCGCGCCCCTGCGCCAGCGCCGGCAGGTCACCCGGCGCGCCCCCGGAGAGGTACACCGCGTACGGCGAGAAGGCGCCGGGCGCGCCGCCCACCTCGTCGGCCAGCTCCACCGGGTCGGCCAGGCCGGGCCGGGCGCACAGGTGCACCGGAGGTCGCTCGTTGTCCTCGATCAGCAGGCGGGCGGTCTCCCCGAGGTCCCCGCCGAGCGCCTCGGCGAAGGCCCGCACGATCCACTGCGGATGGCTGTACGCCAGCGCCAGGTGACCGACCGGGTCGGTCTCCATCGGCGGGGCGAGCTTGGCCACCCAGGCGTCGGCGTCCCGGCCGGCGATCTCCCGCAGCACCGCGTTGGCGAAGCCGGCGGCGCCCGGCACGACCGAGCGGACCAGGTCGACGGTCGAGGAGACCGCCGCGTGCGCCGGCACCCGGGTGTGCAGCAGCTGGTACGCCCCGAGCCGCAGGGCGTCGCGGGCCGGCGGGTCGATCCGCTCGATTTCCCGCCCGGCGGCATCGGTGATGATCGCGTCCAGGGTGCCGGTGTGGCGCAGCGTGCCGTAGGTCAGCTCGGTGGCGAAGGCGGCGTCCCGGCCGACCAGCCCCTCCTCGCGCAGGATCGACGGGAGCACCAGGTTGGCGTACGCGTCGTCCCGGTGCACGGCCGCGACGGCCTGGTAGGCGGCGTACCGGGGCAGGTCGACGGCCGGGCGGGCGGGACGGCCGCCGCGCCGGTCGAAGCCGGGACGGCCACCACCGGGGCGGTCGCCGCGGTAACCGCCGCCGGTCGGGCGGTCGCCGCGGTAACCGCCGGTCGGGCGGTCGCCGCGCGGCGCGTCGGAGCGGCGGGGTGCGGACCGGTCGAACCGGTCACTGCGGGGGCCGTCCGCGCGACCGGCGGACCGGTCGCCGCGGGGACTGTCGGAACGGGAGCTGTCGGGACGGTCCGAGGGGGTGCTCACGCGAGCACCTCGCCGGCGCCGACCCGGACGCCGCGCGCCCAGTCGGTCGCCGGCATGGCCTTCTTGCCCGCCGCGCGCACCTCACCGAGCTGCACCGGCACGGTCGCGGTGCCGGCCAGCACCCGGGACTTCTCCACCAGCAGTTCTCCCGGCCTTAACTCGGGGCCGTTGCCGACCAGGGTCACCGGGCCGAGCTTGACCCGGTCGCCGCGGAAGGTCGTCCACGGCCCGGGGGCCGGCGTGCAGGCCCGGATCCGCCGGTCGACGGCGAAGGCGGGATCGGTCCAGCGCACCCGGGCGTCCTCCACGGTCAGCTTCGGGGCCAGGGACACCCCGTCGGCCGGCTGCGGCTCGGCCCGGGCCGTCCCGGCCTCGATCGCGTCGAGGACGGCCACCAGCAGGCCCGCGCCGGACTGGGCGAGGCGCTCCAGCAGGTCGCCGGAGGTGTCGGTCGGCCGGATCTCGTCGGTGAGCGTGCCGTAGACCGGGCCGGTGTCCAGGCCCTGTTCGAGCTGGAAGACGCTCGCGCCGGTCAGCTCGTCGCCGTGCAGCACGGCCTGCTGCACCGGGGCCGCGCCACGCCAGGCGGGCAGCAGCGAGAAGTGCAGGTTGATCCAGCCGTGCCGGGGGATCTCCAGGGCCACCGGCGGCACCAGCGCGCCGTACGCGACCACGGGCACGCAGTCCGGCGCCAGCTCGCGCAGCCGGTCGAGGAACTCCGGCTCGCGGGGCTTCGCCGGGGTCAGCACCTCGATCCCGCGCTCGTCGGCCCAGGCGCCGACCGGCGAGCGGACCAGGCCGCGACCGCGCCCGGCCGGGGCGTCGGGGCGGGTGACCACGGCCAGCAGCTCGTGCCCGGAGGCGGCGACAGCGTCCAGGGCGGGAACGGCGACGGCCGGCGTGCCGGCGAAGATCAGACGCATCCGCCTCACCGCCCCAGACCGAAGGGGCTGCCGGAGGCGTGCGGGTTGAGCTTGACCGTGGGCGGCGCGGCCGGGTCGTACCACTCGGCCTGGCGGATGGCCTTCATGGCCTCCTTGCGCCCGGCCGGGTCCAGCCGGTCGACGAAGAGCACCCCGTCGAGGTGGTCGGTCTCGTGCTGCACGCAGCGGGCCATCAGCCCGGTGCCGACGATCTGCATCGGGTCGCCGTAGCCGTTGAAGCCCTTGGCGATGACGTTCTGCCGGCGCTTGGTGTCGAAGTAGAGCCCGGGGATGGACAGGCAGCCCTCCGGGCCGTCCTGCTCCTCCTCGTCGGGGAACTCCAGCACCGGGTTGACCAGGTGCCCGAGCACGTCGTCCACGTCGAAGGTGAACACCCGCAGGCCCACACCGAGCTGGGGCGCGGCCAGGCCGGCGCCGCTCTGCTCCCGCATCGTGTCGGTGAGGTCGGCGATGAGCCTACGCAGCTCGGTGTCGAAGTCGACGACCGGATCGGCCGGCGTGCGCAGCACCGGGTCCCCGAACAGACGGATGGGCTGGACGGTCACGCGGTGTGGCTCCTTCGGCTGTACGGACGGGTGCCGTACCAGTCTACGGAGTGCCGGGGGCCGCCCCGGCCGGCGTACCGCGATGCGCCGCCGCCGGCTCCGTGTCGATGATCACCGGCAGGGTCTCGTAGCCGCGCAGGGTGAGCCGGGTCCGGTGCCGGGGCCGGCCGGCCAGGGCGAGGCCGGGCAGCCGGCGCAGCAGCAGCGGGAAGGCGACCTGCGCCTCCAGCCGGGCCAGCCCGGCGCCGAGGCAGTAGTGCGGCCCGGCCCCGAACGACAGCGGGTGGACCTGCGGGCGCCACGGGTCGAACCGCTGCGGCTCCGGGTAGCGCCGGGGGTCCCGGTTGGCCGCGCCGAGCAGCAGCAACGCCCAGCTGCCCGCCGGCAGCTCGACCCCGCCGCAGCGCACCGGCGCCTCGTTGATCCGGGTGGTGAGCTGCACCGGCGAGTCGTAGCGCAGCAACTCGTCGACGTACCCGGGGGCGAAGTCGGGATGCTCGCCCAGCGCGTCGGCCGCGCGCGGGTGGTCCAGCAGCACCACGAGGCCGTTGCCGAGCAGGTTGGTGGTGGTCTCGAAGCCGGCGACCAGCAGCACCACCAGGTTGGCCAGCAGCTCCTCGCCGGAGAGCCGGTCGCCGTCGGCGTCGTGCACCTGGACCAGGGCGGTGGTCAGGTCGTCGGCGGGCGCGGCGCGGCGGGCCCGGACCAGCGCGGCGAAGTAGTCGCGCAGCTCGGTGGCGCCCCGGTCGGCGACGGCCAGCTCCTCGGTGGTGATCTCCGGCTCCAGCACCCCGGTCAGGTCGGCGGCCCACCGCCGGAACAGCGGCCGGTCGGCCGCCGGCACGCCGAGCAGCGCGCAGATCACCCGCACCGGCAGCGGGTACGCGAACTCGGCCAGGAAGTCGACGGGCTCACCGTCGCGGGCCCGCTCCAGCATCGCGTCGACCAGCTCGTCGGCCTGCGCCTCGACCACGTCGCGCATGGCGGCGATCCGGCGCGGGGTGAAGGCGCCGGCCGCGAGTCGCCGCATCCGGCTGTGGTCGGGCGGGTTGGTGCGCAGCATCGACCGGGAGATCGACGCGACGGCCGGGCTGTCCCGCCAGCCGGGGAGGAACTGGTCGCGCAGCGCGTCGTCCAGCACCCCGAAGCGGGAGTCGCGCAGGATCTCGTCGGCCTCGGCGTACCCGGTGACCACGTAGAACACCGGCCCGGCCTGGACCACCGGCCCGTACCGGCGCAGCCGCTCGTACGTGGGGTACGGGTCGATGCGCCCCTGCGGCGACATGAGCAGGGCGAGCGCCTCGGCTGCGTCCATGACCGGCCTCCCGCGTCGATGCGTCGGAGGCTCCATCATGCGCGTCCGGGCGTCGCCCGGCGACCCCGCGCGACCGACCGCCGCCACGGCGCGCGGTCGCGACGGCGGGCAGCGGGGCCGGCCCGCCGGCGATCGTGGCGACGCTCAGGCGCCGGCGCCGGGCTCCCCCGCCAGCACCGCGGCGCCGCCGAGCAGGGCGTGCTCGGGCAGCGGGAGCTGGATGCCGTGCGCGGCCTCCCAGTCGTAGACGGTGCTCGGCCGGACCTGGGCGGCGAAGAAGTCCACCGCGCTCATCCCGCCGACGACCGGCTCGTCCACCTCGGCGACCAGCTGGGCGGGAACCAGGTTGAAGCCGTTCTGCAGGGCGGCGCTGAGCCGGCGGTGGCCCTCGACGACGAAGAAGTACTCGCCGGTGTAGCCGATCCGCAGCGGCTCCAGGGCCTCGTCGCCGGCCCCGGCCACGTCGCCGACGAACTCCGAGTCCCAGAGCCCGCGCAGGGTGGTGATGTCCTCGGTCGGGTAGACCCGGGCCGGGTCGAGCAGCAGCAGCGGCGGGGCGTCGCGCAGCACCTCGGCGCCGAGCCGGCCCTCGTACGCGTCGACGATGTGCTCGATCACCTCGGGCGCCGAGGCCCGGGTGGTGTCGCAGACCATGTCGTAGTTGCGCAGCCGGGCCTTGTCCACGCCGTAGCGGAGGATGAACCGGTTCCGCTCGCTCTCGCTGCGCTCGCGGAGCTTGGCCTTGGCCTCCTCCAGCGAGGTGTAGCTCTCGGCCGGGCCGGAGGGACGCAGCAGCACCCGGCGGGCCGCCTCGCCCGGCTCGGTGATCATGTGCACCTTGAGTGCGTCGGTGAAGAAGTGCCAGGCCAGCCGGGAGTCCATGACCAGCGACTCGCCGGAGGCGGCGATGTCCCGCTGGAGCTGGTCGACGTAGCCGTCCACGGCCTGGTCCAGCTCGGCGTGCAGGTTGAGCTGGAGGGCGGTCATCTGCCGCTCCTGCGCCATCTGCCGGTAGAGGTCGCCGACGCTGACCCGGCGCAGCCCCAGCCGCTTGGCGATCTCGACGGAGACGGTGCTCTTGCCGCTGCCGAGGTCCCCGTTGAAGACGATCGATTGACGAACGGTCACGACTGGTCCACCCCTGATCACCGGCTGATTGACATCATCGATATGGCGTCGGATCGACGCGCTCCGCCATCGTCGCGCCATCCGTGCGCCCGGGCATGACGGGCGATGTTATCACTTCGCCGCCACCGGTTTGCCGGACGAGGAGTGCGACGGTACCCGCTCCGGGCCGGGTCGCGCCCGGCCGGTGCCGCGGATCACGGCCGGTCAGAAGAGGCTGAGCGGGTCGACCTGGAGGCGCACCGGGTCGGCGGCCTTGCGGGCGCTGCGCACCCCGGCGGCGGTGTGCAGCGCCTCGGCGAGGGCGGCGGCCCGGGCCCGGGGCACCCGCACCAGCATCCGCTCCCGGTCGCCGTCGGCCGGGACCGGGCCGAGCACCTCCGCACCGTCGGGCAGCCGGGCCTCCGCCAGCAGGTCGGCCACCGCGACCGCCGGGCCGGTCACGCTGGCCATCTTCGTCGCCGGCGGGAAGCCCAGCTCCCGCCGCTCGGCCAGCTCCCGGGCGGCGAACCAGGCCGGGTCCCAGCGCAGCAGGGCCTGCACCGGCGCCAGCGCGCCGTCGGCGACCACCACCACGCGCCCGCCCGCCGACGCCGGCCGGGCCAGCGCGGCCGCGCTCAGCCAGCGGCGCAGCGTCTCCTCGCCGGCGCGCAGGTCGGCCCGGGTGAGCAGGGCCCAGGAGTCCAGCAGCAGCACCGCGCCGTAGCCCCCTTCGGCCAGCGGCTCCGCGCCCGGGGTGGCGATCACCAGGCCCGCGCCGCCGGGCACGCTGGCCAGCACCTCCTCCCGGCCGGAGGTGCGTACCGGCACGCCGGGAAAGGCGCGGCCCAGCTCCTCGGCGGTGCGCCGGGCGCCGGTGACCGCCGCGCGCAGCCGCCGACCGCCGCACTCCGGGCAGGCGTACGCGGCGGCGACCCGGCCGCACCAGCGGCAGGCGGGGATGCCCTCGGCGGAGGGCAGCGCCAGCGGGCCGGCGCAGTGCGGACAGCGGGCCGGGGTGCGGCAGTCCGCGCAGGAGATCGAGGGCAGGTAGCCCCGGCGCGGCACCTGCACCAGCACCGGGGCGTCCACCCGCAGGGTGTCCCGGGCGGTGGTCCAGGCCAGGCTGGGCAGCCGGGCCGTCGCCGCGCCGGGGTCGCGGGCCAGCTGGGGGTCGTCGCCGGTCGGCGCGATGCTCGGGGTACGCGCCCGCAGGGTCGCCCGGTCGGCGACCACCTCGCGGGCCCAGCCGGTCTCCACGAGCAACTGCGCCTCGGCGGTTCGGGTGTACCCGCCGACCAGCGCGGCGGCCCCGGCGAGCTGGGCCCGGGTGAGCAGCACGTCCCGGGCGTGCGGGTACGGGGCGCGGGGCTCGGCGTGCAGGTCGTCGCCGTCGTCCCAGATCGCCACCAGGCCGAGCCGGTCGACCGGGGCGAACATCGCCGCCCGGGTGCCGATCACCACGGGTGCCGCGCCGCGCCGGGCGGTGAGGAAGGCCCGGTACCGGCGGGCCGGTCCGAGCGCGGCGGAGAGGCAGACGTGCCGGTCCGGGCCGAGCGTGCCGGTCAGCGCGGCGTCCAGCCGGTCCAGGTCCCGCGCGTCGGCGACCACGACGACGGCGCCCCGACCCCCGGCCACGGTCGCGGCGACGGCGTCGGCGTACCGGGCGGCCCAGTCCTCCCCGGCCAGCGCCGACCAGACGGCGCGGGGCGGGCGGCCCTCGGCGAGCGCGCGCAGGAACGCCGGGCCGGCCGGATAGTCCCGCCAGCCGCGCGGGTCGACGGCGGGCGGGGCCGGTGCGCCGCTCGGCTCGGACGCGTCCGGCGCGGCGCCGGCCCGGGTCGGGTCGGGTGCGGCGGCGACCCCGGCCGGCCCGGTCGGGTGCGACGCGGCGGCGACTCCGGTCGGCCCGGACGCCTCCGACGCGGCACCGACGCCGGCGGACGGGGACGGCGCGGCGGCGACCCCGTGCGTCGGCGGCGTGTCGGGGGTCGGGGACGTGCTGACCTCGTCGGGCGTCGTGGCGGTGTCGGCGGCGGAGGTGTCCGCGTCCACCGTCGCGGCCTGGGCGCGCAGGTCCTTCTCGACCCGGGCGTGGCGGGGCGGGACGGCGAGCCGGAGCACGTCGGCCAGGCTGCCGGCGTACCGGTCGGCGACGGCCCGGGCCAGCCGGGCGATCTCCGGCGCCAGCACCGGCTCCGGGGAGACCACCTTCTCCACGTACGCCAGCCGGCCGGTGTGCCCGGAGTCGTCGGCGCGGTCCAGCAGCCAGCCGTCGACCAGTTGCCCGGCGAAGCGCACCTTCACCCGCACCCCGGGCACGGCGTCAGCGTCCAGCTCGGCGGGGACCAGGTAGTCGAACGGGCGGTCGAGGTGCGGCAGCGGCACGTCGACGCAGACACGAGCGACCGGCGACCCCTCAGCGGGTCGCCGGTCGCTGCGCCTGGTGCCGGTCAGGCTCCCGCTACCGACTTGAGGTCGGCGGCCCGGTCGGTGCTCTCCCAGGTCAGGTCCGGCAGCTCGCGGCCGAAGTGGCCGTACGCGGCGGTCTGCTGGTAGATCGGGCGGAGCAGGTTGAGGTCCCGGATGATGGCGGCCGGGCGGAGGTCGAAGACCTCGGTGACGGCCTTCTCGATCGAGGCGACCGGCACGGTCTCGGTGCCGAAGGTCTCGATGAACAGGCTGACCGGGTGGGCCTTGCCGATCGCGTAGGCGACCTGCGCCTCGCAGCGCTCGGCGAGGCCGGCGGCCACCACGTTCTTGGCCACCCAGCGCATCGCGTACGCGGCCGACCGGTCCACCTTCGACGGGTCCTTGCCGGAGAACGCGCCGCCGCCGTGCCGGGCGTACCCGCCGTAGGTGTCGACGATGATCTTGCGGCCGGTGAGGCCGGCGTCGCCCATCGGGCCACCGATCTCGAACCGGCCCGTGGGGTTGACCAGCAGCCGGTAGCCCTCGGTGTCCAGGCCGAGGCTCTCCAGCTCGGGGGCGATGACGTGCTCGCGCACGTCCGGGGTGAGCAGCGAGTCCAGCGAGATGTCCGCAGCGTGCTGGCTGGACACGACCACGGTGTTGAGCCGGACCGGACGCAGGCCGTCGTACTCGATGGTGACCTGGGTCTTGCCGTCGGGCCGCAGGTAGGGGATGGTGCCGTCCTTGCGCACGGCGGCCAGCCGGCGGGCCAGCCGGTGCGCCAGCGCGATCGGCAGCGGCATCAGCTCGGGGGTCTCCGAGCAGGCGAAGCCGAACATCATGCCCTGGTCGCCGGCGCCCTGCGCGTCGAGCGCGCTCTCCGACGCACCGGTACGCAGCTCGAAGGCGTTGTCCACACCCTGGGCGATGTCGGCGGACTGGCCGCCGATCGAGACGCTGACGCCGCAGGAGGCGCCGTCGAAGCCCTTCTTCGACGAGTCGTACCCGATCCCGAGGATGGTCTCCCGGACGATCGTCGGGATGTCGGCGTACGCCTTGGTCGTCACCTCGCCCGCGACGTGCACCTGCCCGGTGGTGATCAGGGTCTCCACCGCGACACGGCTGTGCGGGTCCTTGGCCAGCAGGGCGTCCAGGATGCCGTCGCTGATCTGGTCGGCGATCTTGTCCGGGTGGCCCTCCGTGACCGATTCGGACGTGAAAAGACGTGTCACGGCACTCCTAAGCACTTGAGTCTCTCTGGAAAGGTCGCTCCGCGGCAGTTTAGTCATCCGGTTCCAGGGTGCCGCAGCCAACGCGAAAGTGACCAGCGTTCAGGACAACGCGGGCAGCCGGGTCACCACGAGGTCCCAGACCCGGTCGGCCAGGTCTTCCTTGGACTGTTCGGGAAGGGTGGTCACGCTGCCGTCCGCGCCCACCACGGTCGCCGCGTTGGTCTCGGCCCCGAAGACCTTGTCCACGCCCACCTCGTTGATGACGATCAGGTCGGCCCGCTTGCGGGCGAGCTTGGCCCGGCCGTTGGCCTCGGCGTCGCCGGTCTCGGCGGCGAAGACCACCAGCAGCTGCTCCGGGCGGCGCTGCCGCCCCAGCTCGGCGGCGATGTCGGGGTTGGTGACCAGCGCGATGGTCGGCGCGCTGCCGTCCTCCGACTTCTTGATCTTGCCGGGGGCGTAGGTCGCCGGCCGGAAGTCGGCGGGCGCGGCGGCCATCACCACCACGTCGGCGTCGGCGGCGGCCTCCAGGGTGGCCTTGCGCAGTTCTTCTGTGGTGCCCACCCGGACCAGGTCGACCCCGGCCGGGTCGGGCAGGGCGACGTTCGCGGCGATCAGGGTGACGCGGGCGCCCCGGGCGACGGCCGCGCGGGCGAAGGCGTACCCCTGCTTGCCGGAGGAGCGGTTGCCGAGGAAGCGGACCGGGTCCAGCGGTTCGCGGGTGCCGCCGGCGGTCACCACGACGTGCCGGCCGGCCAGGTCGGCGGGGGCGTCCAGGCCCCGGGCCAGGGCCCGGCGGGCGACGGCGAAGATCTCGGCCGGGTCGGGCAGCCGCCCCTTGCCGGTGTCGGCGCCGGTGAGCCGGCCGACCGCCGGTTCGATCACCCGTACGCCGCGCGAGCGCAGCGTCGCGACGTTGGCGACGGTGGCCGGGTGCTCCCACATCTCGGTGTGCATCGCCGGGGCGAGCACCACCGGGCAGCGCGCGGTGAGCAGCGTGTTGCTGAGCAGGTCGTCGGCGAGGCCGTGGGCCGCCTTGGCGAGCAGGTCGGCCGTCGCCGGGGCGACCACCACCAGGTCGGCCCGCTGGCCGAGCCGGACGTGCGGCACCTCGTGCACGTCGGACCAGACGTCGTCGGCGACCGGCTGGCCGGAGAGCGCCGCCCAGGTCGGCGCCCCGACGAAACGGAGCGCCGACGCGGTCGGCACGACCCGGACCCGGTGGCCCGACTCGGTGAAGAGCCGCAGCAGCTCACACGCCTTGTAGGCGGCGATGCCGCCGCCGACCCCGAGGACGATCTCGGCGGGCATCGGCGGAGCGGGTGTTACGGCTGGTCGGTCGGTTCGGCGGTGAGCAGGCCCGCGTTGATCTCACGCATCGCGATCGAGAGCGGCTTCTCCTGCGGGGTGGTCTCCACGAGCGGGCCGACGTACTCCAGCAGGCCCTCACCGAGCTGGCTGTAGTAGGCGTTGACCTGGCGGGCACGCTTGGCGGCGAAGATCACCAGCGCGTACTTCGAGGTGGTCTTCTCGAGGAGCTCGTCGATCGGCGGGTTGGTGATGCCCTCGGGGTTGGCGATGGATCCCACGAAATACCCTCTGCGTCTGAAGTGTCCGCGCGAGCGCGGCTGGTCGCTCAACCGCGCAGTCGCGGCTGGGCGGGAGCCAGATAGGAAGAACCGAGCAAGCCTACCAGTTCGGCCACGACCCGCTCGGTGAGGTCGTGGACCACGGTGTGTCCGACGGCCGCGAGGACCGCCGGGTCCGGACGGTGGCCCGGAGGCGTCAGCAGGACCAGCCGGATGTCCGGCAGAGCCTCCCGGACGGCCAGCGCGCCGGGCAGGTCGAGCGGGAGCAGCACCGGCCGGCCGTCGGCCAGCCGGGACCGCAGCGGCTCGCGGGGCGTGCCGCGGCGGTGCCCGCCGATCCGCGACCACTCCAGCAGCTCGCCGGCGGCGACCATCCGGTCGAAGCCGACCGGGTCCACGAAGTGCCGGTCGACGCCGTCGACCTCGTCGGGGCGACGGGGCCGGGTGGTCACCGGCACCGGCACCCACACGGACGGAGAACGCGCCCGGACCAACTCGACGACACTCTCCCGCGCGGCGCCCGAGGGCCCCGCCAGGACAGTGAGCCGAGCCGCCGGGCGCGCCTCGTCATCCGTGCTCACCGCTTGTTTCTACACGTTGCGGCGTTCAGTTGGCGGCGAACTCTCCAAGCAGAGCCTTGCGCTGCTGCTCGCCGAGCCCGCGCAGGCGACGGCTGTCGGCGATCTTGAGCTTCTCCATGATCTGGGTAGCCCGGATCTTGCCGATGCCCGGCATCGCCTGCAGGACGGCCGAAACCTTCAGCTTGCCGACGACGTCGTCGGACTCGGCCCGCTCGAGGACGGCGGCAAGGGTGGTCTTGCCCTGCTTGAGCTGCTCCTTCAGCTCAGCACGGGCCTTGCGGATCTCCGCGGCCTTCTCCAGCGCGGCAGCGCGCTGCTCGGGGGTCAGTGACGGGAGCGGCACCAGTTCTCCTCAGGTCCCTATCGCGGCGGGCGGGGCGCACCGCCGCTCTGTGAAACGTGGTGTCGCTGGCAACCAAAGGGGTCCGTGGTTCCCAGCGCGGGGAAAACTAGCGGTCGCGGGCGGTTTCGGCAACGTGGGCGCGCCAAGATCGGAAAAAGTGACCGAGCCGTCAGTCAGCCAGAACGTCCCGACAGTCGGCCAGCACGCGGTCCACGGCGGCCCGCAGAGCGGCCTCGTCCGGGCCGGCGTTCAGCACCTCGCGGGAGTACGACGGCAGCACCGACGACAGGCTGGAGCCGAAGACCGTCCGCAGGTCCGCGGCCGTCGCACCCTGGGCGCCGAGGCCCGGGGCGAGCAGCGGCCCGTTCACCTTGGACAGGTCGTGACCGGTGTCGCCGATCGTCGCGCCGACCACCAGCCCGAAGCTGCCGAGCGGCTCCGCACCGCTGTTGAGCTGGGAAATCTCGTCGATGACGGTCTGCGCGACGGTGCGCCCGTCAGCCGTCCGGGCGCGCTGGACCGCGGCACCCTCCGGGTTGGAGGTGAGCGCCAGCACGAAGACGCCGCCGCCGTGGGTGGCCGCCAGCTCGAACATCGGGGCCAGCGATCCGACCCCCAGGTAGGGGCTCGCGGTGATCGCGTCGACGTGCAGCGGACCGGACGGGTCGAGGTAGGCCGAGGCGTACGCGGCGACGGTCGAGCCGATGTCGCCGCGCTTCACATCCAGGAGAACGAGCGCGCCACAATCTCGTAACTGTCGGATAGTTGACTCAAGAATTCCGACACCTCGGGCACCGAACCGCTCGAAAAAGGCCGACTGGGGCTTGACCACGGCGACCCGGTCCGCAAGCGCTCCCACGACGGTGCGCGCGAACCGGTCCAACCCGTCGACGTCGTCCGGCAACCCCCAGCGGGCCAGCAGCCCGGGATGCGGGTCGATGCCCACACAGAGCGGCCCCCGCTCGGCGACGGCGCGGTGCAGCCGGGTCCCGAAACTCTCCATCGGCGTTCCTCTCCTCACGCTCGCGCTCGGTGGCCGGCCCGTGCCGGCCCCGTCCTGCCCGCCGGCCCGTGCCGGCCCCGTCCTGCCCGCCGACTCAGCCGGCCTTCACCGCCGCGCCGATCCCGGCCGCGATCCGGGCCAGGTCGGCGTCGTCGGTCACGTACGGCGGCATGGTGTAGACCAGGTCGCGGAACGGGCGCAGCCAGACGCCCTGCGCCACGGCGGCGGCGGTGGCCGCCGCGATGTCCACCTCGTGGTCGAGCTGCACCACGCCGATCGCGCCCAGCACCCGCACGTCGGCCACCCCGGGCGCGCCGCGCAGCGGCTCCAGGCCGGCCCGCAGGCCCGCGCCCACCCGGGCGACCTCGGTGGCCCAGTCACCGGCTCGCAGCAGCTCCAGGGACGCGTTGGCGACCGCGCAGGCCAGCGGGTTGCCCATGAAGGTGGGCCCGTGCGCCAGCACCCCGTCGGCGGAGATGCCCCGGGCGACCCGCGGGGTGCACAGCGCGGCGGCCAGGGTGAGGTACCCGCCGGTCAGCGCCTTGCCGACGCAGAGCACGTCCGGGCTCACCCCGGCGTGCTCGGCGGCGAACATGACGCCGGTACGGCCGAAGCCGGTGGCGATCTCGTCGAAGACCAGCAGCACCCCGTGCGCCCGGGTCACCTCGCGCAGCACCCGCAGGTACTCCGGGTGGTGGAAGCGCATCCCGCCCGCGCCCTGCACCACCGGCTCGACGATGACCGCGGCCAGCTCGTCGGCGTGCCGCTCCACCGCGTCGGTCAGCGCCGCCACGTACGCCGGGTCGGGCGGGTCGTCGAAGCCACCGGGCGGGACCGGCGCGAAGACCTGCCGGGGCAGCACGTCGCCCCAGAGGTGGTGCATGCCGCCCTCCGGGTCGCAGACGCTCATCGGGTGGAACGTGTCGCCGTGGTAGCCGCCCCGCCAGGTGGCCAGCCGGCGGCGTTCCGGGCGGCCGGTGGCCCGCTGGTACTGCAGGCACATCTTGACGGCGACCTCGACGCTGACCGAGCCGGAGTCGGCCAGGAAGACGTGTTCCAGCCCGTCCGGGGCCAGCTCGACCAGCGTCCGCGCCAGGCGCACGGCGGGCTCGTGGGTGAGCCCGCCGAACATCACGTGGCTCATCCGGCCGAGCTGGTCGGTGACCGCCGCGTCCAGGACCGGGTGCCGGTAGCCGTGGATCGCCGCCCACCAGGACGACATCCCGTCGACCAGTTCCCGGCCGTCGGCCAGCCGCAGCCGGACGCCCTGGGCGCTCTGGACCACGTACGGCGGGTGGGCCGGGGGCAGCGCCGCGTACGGGTGCCAGACGTGGGCCCGGTCGGCGGCCAGGATCTCCTCGGGCGTCACACGCTCTCCTTCGTACCGTCGAGGGTTGCCCGGCCGGGAGGTGTCACCCGGCCGGCACCGGCGCGGTGGCGCCCGCCGACGCGCGGGCCGCGGCCCGGACCAGGCCGGGGCCCCGGTAGATGAAGCCGGTGTAGAGCTGGATCAGGCTGGCCCCGGCGTCGAACATCCGGGCGGCGTCGTCCGGGTCGAGGATGCCGCCGACGCCGACCACCGGCAGCCGGCCGCCGGTCTCCCGGTGCACGAAGGCGACCACCTCGCGGGCCCGGGTGGCGAGCGGGCGGCCGGACAGCCCACCGGTCTCCGCGCCCCGGCCGGCGTCGGCCGGGGCGAGCCCGTCGCGGGCGAGGGTGGTGTTGGTGGCGATCACACCGGCCGCGCCGCGGGCCAGGCAGACCTCCAGCAGCTCGGCGATGGCCGGCTCGGTCAGGTCCGGGGCGATCTTCACCAGCACCGGCTTCTCCCCCACCAGCGCCGCCAGCAGCGCGTCCAGGTGCGACTTGTCCTGCAGGGAGCGCAGGCCGGGGGTGTTCGGCGAGGAGACGTTGACCGCGAAGTAGTCGCCGTGCGCCCGCAGCGCCCGGTACGAGGCCAGGTAGTCCTCGACCGCGTCGGCCAGCGGGGTCACCTTGGACTTGCCCAGCGAGATGCCCAGCGGCGCCCCGATCGGGCGGGGCAGCGCCGCCAGCCGGGCCGCCAGGGCCTCGGCGCCGGCGTTGTTGAAGCCCATCCGGTTGACCACGGCCTCGCTGTCGCGCAGCCGGAACAGCCGGGGCCGGGGGTTGCCCGGCTGGGCGTGCGCGGTGACCGTGCCGACCTCGACGAAGCCGAAGCCCAGCGCCGGCCAGGCCGGCAGGGCCACGCCGTTCTTGTCCATCCCCGCGGCCAGCCCCACCGGGTTGGGGAACTGCACCCCGAACACCGTGCGCGGCGCCCGCACCTGGTACCGGGCCCGCAGCGCCGCGAGCGCCGCCGGCCGCCGGGAGAGCGCCGCCAGCCGCCGCAACGTCCACTCGTGCGCCGCCTCGGCGTCCCCGCCCCCCACCCGGAACAGCTGAGGCCGCACCACCTTCTCGAAGATCACGCCCCGGCTCCCGCCGGCTCGGTGATCATGAAGTTGTCGCCATGTCCAGCGGCGGGTCGGGGCGACAACTTCATGATCGACGCGGGGATGGCGCGGGTCACTCGCCGGCTCGCAGGGCGGCGTGGAGCTCCTGGAGGGGGCGGACCTGCATGTCGCCGCGGATGCGGGCCTCGATGCCCATGACCGCGGCGGCGGCGCCGGGGACGGTGGTGATGCAGGGGATGTCGGCGGTCACGGCGGCGCTGCGGATCTCGTAGCCGTCCGAGCGGGCGCTCGCGCCGGAGCCCTGTGGCGTGTTCACCACCAGCGCCACGTCGCCGCCGAGGATCATCGACACCGCGTCCTCGCCCTCGCCGGACTCGTAGTGCTTGCGGATCTGCTCGCAGGCGATGCCGTGCCGGCGCAGCACCTCCGCGGTGCCGGTGGTGGCGACGATCTCGAAGCCCAGGTCCGCCAGCCGCTTGATCGGGAAGATCATGCCGCGCTTGTCCCGGTTGGCCACCGAGACGAAGATCCGGCCGCCGGTGGGCAGCGACCCGTACGCGGCCGACTGGCTCTTGGCGAAGGCGTGCCCGAAGTTGGTGTCGATGCCCATCACCTCGCCGGTGGACTTCATCTCCGGGCCGAGCAGCGAGTCGATGCCCTTGCCGGACCGGGTGCGGAACCGCTTGAACGGCAGCACCGCCTCCTTGACCGCGATCGGGGCGTCCGCCGGCATCACGCCGCCGTCCCCGGTCGGCGGCAGCAGCCCCTCGGCGCGCAGCTCGGCGATGGTGGCGCCGAGCGCGATCCGGGCCGCCGCCTTGGCCAGCGGCACCGCCGTGGCCTTGGAGACGAACGGGACCGTCCGGGACGCCCGGGGGTTGGCCTCCAGCACGTAGAGCATGTCGTCCTTGAGGGCGTACTGGACGTTGAGCAGGCCCTTGACGCCCACCCCCCGGGCGATCGCCTCGGTGTAGCGGCGCACCTGGGTCAGGTGCGAGCTGGCCAGGGTGATCGGCGGCAGCGCGCAGGACGAGTCGCCGGAGTGGATGCCAGCCTCCTCGATGTGCTCCATCACGCCGCCGAGGTAGACCTCGCCGTCGGCGTCGCAGAGCGCGTCCACGTCGATCTCGATGGCGTCGTCGAGGAAGCGGTCCACCAGCACCGGGTGGTCCGGGGAGATGTCGGTGGCCCGGCCGATGTAGTCGCGCAGCGTGGCGTCGTCGTAGACGATCTCCATGCCCCGCCCGCCCAGCACGTACGACGGCCGGACCAGCACCGGGTAGCCGATCTCGTCGGCGATCGCCTTCGCCTCGTCGTACGAGGTGGCCATACCGTGCGCCGGGGCGCGCAGCCCGGCCCGGGCCAGCACCGCGCCGAACGCGCCGCGCTCCTCGGCGAGGTGGATCGACTCCGGGGAGGTGCCGACGACCGGCACGCCGGCGTTCTTGAGCCGCTGCGCCAGCCCCAGCGGGGTCTGCCCGCCGAGCTGCACGATCACGCCGACCACACCCGGGCCGCCGGCCGCCCGGCCGGAGGAGTCCTCCGCGTGCCAGACCTCCAGCACGTCCTCGAAGGTCAGCGGCTCGAAGTAGAGCCGGTCGGCGGTGTCGTAGTCGGTGGAGACCGTCTCCGGGTTGCAGTTGACCATGACGGTCTCGTACCCGACCGCGCGCAGGGCCATCACCGCGTGCACGCAGGAGTAGTCGAACTCGATGCCCTGGCCGATCCGGTTCGGCCCGGAGCCCAGGATGAGCACCTTGGGCCGGTCCGAGGGCGCGACCTCGGTCTCGGAGTCGTAGGTGGAGTAGTGGTACGGCGTGGTCGCCTCGAACTCGGCCGCGCAGGTGTCCACCGTCTTGTAGACCGGCCGCACGTCGAGCCGGTGCCGCAGGGTGCGTACGCCGTCCTCGGCGGCCAGCTCCGGGCGCAGCGCGGCCAGCTGCCGGTCGGACAGGCCGGCCCGCTTGGCCCGGCGCAGCAGCTCGGCGTCGAGCACCGGGGCGTCCACGATCTCCGCGCGCAGCTCGACCAGGCCGGCGATCTGGTCCAGGAACCAGGGGTCCATCCCGCCGGACGCCGCGGCGGCCTCCGCGATGGTGGCGCCCAGCCGCAGCGCCCGCTCCACCGTGTAGAGCCGGCCGTCGTGCGGCATCCGCAGCGCGGCAAGGGTGTTCTCCCTGGTCGCGCCCGCCGGATCGGGCTCGGTCCAGAAGCCAGCGCCCTTCGTTTCCATCGAGCGCATCGCCTTGTTGAGCGCCTCGGTGAAGTTCCGGCCGAGGCTCATCGCCTCGCCGACCGACTTCATGGTGGTGGTCAGCTCCGGGTCGGCGCCGGGGAACTTCTCGAACGCGAACCGGGGGATCTTCACCACCACGTAGTCCAGCGTCGGCTCGAACGCCGCCGGGGTCTTCAGGGTGATGTCGTTGGGGATCTCGTCCAGGGTGTAGCCGATGGCCAGCTTCGCGGCGATCTTCGCGATCGGGAAGCCGGTGGCCTTGGAGGCCAGCGCCGAGGAGCGGGACACCCGGGGGTTCATCTCGATCACGACGATCCGGCCGTCGGCCGGGTTGACCGCGAACTGGATGTTGCAGCCGCCGGTGTCCACGCCGACCTCGCGCAGCACCGCGATGCCCAGGTCGCGCAGGCGCTGGTACTCCCGGTCGGTGAGCGTCATGGCCGGCGCGACGGTGACGCTGTCGCCGGTGTGCACGCCCATCGGGTCGACGTTCTCGATCGAGCAGACCACCACCACGTTGTCGTGGCGGTCGCGCATCAGTTCGAGTTCGTACTCCTTCCAGCCGAGCACGCTCTCCTCGATGAGCACCTCGTGCACCGGGCTGGCGGCCAGGCCGGACCCGGCGATGCGGTGCAGGTCCTCGTCGGTGTGCGCCATGCCGGAGCCCAGGCCGCCCATGGTGAACGACGGCCGGATCACCACCGGCAGGCCCAGCTCGGCGACGGTGGCCTCGACCTCGGCCATCGAGTGGCAGACCCGGGAGCGGGGCACCAGGTTGGTCGGATCCTCCAGCCCGATGCGTACGCCGGCCTTGGCGACGATGTCCTTGAACAGCTGCCGGTCCTCGCCGCGGTTGATCGCGTCGATGTTGGCACCGATCAGCTCCACGCCGTACTTGTCCAGCACGCCGGCCTCGTGCAGGGCGACCGCGGTGTTCAGCGCGGTCTGCCCGCCGAGGGTGGGCAGCAGGGCGTCCGGGCGCTCCTTGGCGATGACCAGCTCGACGAACTCCGGGGTGATCGGCTCGACGTACGTGGCGTCGGCGAACTCGGGGTCCGTCATGATCGTCGCCGGGTTGGAGTTGACCAGGCTGACCCGGATGCCCTCGCTGCGCAGCACCCGGCACGCCTGGGTGCCGGAGTAGTCGAACTCGCAGGCCTGCCCGATGACGATCGGCCCGGAGCCGATCACCAGGATGTGCTTGAGGTCGGTGCGCTTAGGCATTCTTCCCGCCTTCGATGAGCTCGGCGAAGCGGTCGAACAGGTAGTCCGCGTCGTGCGGGCCGGCCGCCGCCTCCGGGTGGTACTGGACGGTGAAGGCGGGCACGTCCCTGGCCCGCAGCCCCTCGACCACGTTGTCATTGAGGCAGACGTGCGACACCTGGACGCCCCCGAACTCGGTCTCGATCACCTGGTCGGGGACCACCGCGCCCTGCCCGGCCCCCGGCACCTGCACGGCGAAGCCGTGGTTGTGGCTGGTCACCTCGACCTTGCCGGTGGCCCGGTCGAGCACCGGCTGGTTGATGCCGCGGTGGCCGTAGCCGAGCTTGTAGGTGCCGAAGCCCAGCGCCCGGCCGAGGATCTGGCTGCCGAAGCAGATGCCGAACAGCGGCACCTCGCGGCGCAGCACCTCCCGGGCCAGCGCGACCGGCCCCTCGGCGGTGGCCGGGTCGCCCGGGCCGGGCGAGAGGAAGACCGCGTCCGCGCCGGTGGCCAGCAGGTCGTCGATGGTGGAGCCGGCCGGCAGCACGTGGGTGGTGACCCCGCGCGCGGCGAGCCGCCGCGGCACGTTGCGCTTGATGCCCAGGTCGAGCGCGGCCACGGTGAACCGGTGCGGGCCGACCGCCTCGACGACGTACGGCTCGGCGGTGGTCACCTCGGCGGAGAGGTCCGCGCCGACCATCTGCGGCGACTGGCGGACCCGGGCCAGCAGGGCGCGCGGGTCGTCGTCGACGCTGGAGATGCCGACCCGCATCGCGCCGCGCTCGCGCAGGTGCCGGGTCAGCGCCCGGGTGTCCACGCCGGCGATGCCGACCACACCCTCGGCGGCGAGCCGGTCCTCCAGCCCGCCGGTGGCGCGCCAGTTGGAGCCGATCCGGGCCGGGTCACGCACCACGTACCCGGCGACCCAGATCCGGCCGGACTCGTCGTCCTCGGCGTTGACGCCGGTGTTGCCGATGTGCGGCGCGGTCTGCACCACCACCTGCCGGTGGTACGAGGGGTCGGTCAGGGTCTCCTGGTAACCGGTCATGCCGGTGTTGAAGACCGCCTCGCCGAAGGTCTCCCCGACGCTGCCGTACGCCTCGCCGTGGAACGTGCGCCCGTCCTCGAGAACGAGGATCGCGGGCCTGCGCTTAGCCATTACTGTGCCGGCCTTTCGTTCGCGACTGCGGGACTCCGCTGCGCTGCATTCCTCGCGCTCACCTGACAGCCTTTCCGTCCAGGACCGTCGGCTCGCCGCGCAGGAAGGTCGCCACGATGCGACCCGGCAGCGTCATGCGGGCGTACGGGGTGTTACGACTGCGGCTGGCCAGCTCCGCGGGCTCGATCACCCGACGGGCGGCCGGGTCGACCAGGGTGAGGTTGGCCGGCACGCCGGGCGCCGGGTCGATGCCGTGCCCGTCGAGCCCGGCGATCCGGGCCGGGGTACGCGACATCCGCTCGGCGATCAGGTCCCACTGCGGCCCGAACACCTCCAGGGCGATCGAGAGCGCCGTCTCCAGGCCGAGCATCCCCGGCCGGGCGTACGCCCACTCGCACTCCTTGTCCTCCACCGCGTGCGGGGCGTGGTCGGTGGCGACGACGTCGATGACGCCCTCGGCCAGCGCGGCCCGCAGCGCGGCGATGTCGGTGGCCGTGCGCAGCGGCGGGTTGACCTTGTAGACCGGGTCGTACGTCTCGGCGTGCCCGTCGGTGAGCAGCAGGTGGTGCGGGGTCACCTCGGCGGTGACCCGCACCCCGCGCGCCTTGGCCTGGCGCAGCACCTCGACGCTGCCGGCGGTGGAGACGTGGCAGACGTGCAGCCGGCTGCCGACGTGCTCGGCCAGCAGCACGTCCCGGGCGATGATCGCCTCCTCGGCGACCGCCGGCCAGCCGGTGAGCCCGAGCCGGGTGGAGACCTCACCCTCGTGCATCTGCGCGCCCTCGGTGAGCCGCGGCTCCTCGGCGTGCTGGGCGACGACCCCGTCGAACGCCTTGACGTACTCCAGGGCCCGGCGCATCAGCTTGGGGTCGGCGACGCAGAACCCGTCGTCGGAGAAGATCCGGACCCGGGCGGCGGAGTCGGCCATCGCGCCCAGCTCGGCCAGCCGCTCGCCGGCCAGCCCGACGGTGACCGCGCCGATCGGCTGCACGTCGACCAGCCCGGCCTCGCGGCCCAGCCGCCAGACCTGCTCGACCACGCCGGCGGTGTCGGCGACCGGGGAGGTGTTGGCCATCGCGCAGACGGCGGTGTAGCCGCCGAGCGCGGCCGCGCGGGAACCGGACTCGACCGTCTCGGCGTCCTCCCGGCCCGGCTCGCGCAGGTGGGTGTGCAGGTCGACCAGGCCGGGCAGGGCGACCAGCCCGGTGCCGTCGACGACGGTGGCCTCCGGCGCGGTCAGCCCGGCGCCGGTCTCGGCGACGACGCCGTCGCGGATCAGCAGGTCGGTCGGCGCGGCGCCGACGACGCTCACGTTGCGGATCAGGTACGAGCTCACAGGTTGTTCCCCCCGAGCAGCAGGTAGAGGACGGCCATCCGCACGGAGACCCCGTTGGCGACCTGTTCGACGATGGTGGAGCGGGGCGAGTCGGCGACCTCGGGCGTGATCTCCATGCCCCGGTTCATCGGGCCCGGGTGCATGACGATCGCGTGCTCGGGCAGCCGGCGCATGCGCGGGCCGTCCAGGCCGTAGCGGCGGGCGTACTCGCGGGCGGAGGGGAAGTAGGAGTCGTTCATCCGCTCCCGCTGCACCCGCAGCATCATCACCACGTCCGACTGCGGCAGCACCGCGTCCAGGTCGTAGGAGACGTCGGTGCCGGGCGCGAGCGCCTGGCCGATGTGCACCGGGATCAGCGTCGGCGGGCCGACCAGGGTGACCTTGGCGCCGAGGGTGGAGAGCAGCAGCACGTTGGAGCGGGCCACCCGGGAGTGCAGCACGTCCCCGACCACCGCGACGTGCAGGCCGGCGAGCCGACCCAGCCGGGAGCGCATCGTGTACGCGTCGAGCAGCGCCTGGGTGGGGTGCTCGTGGGTGCCGTCGCCGGCGTTGACCACCGACCCGTCCACCCAGTTGGCCAGCCGGTGCGGCGCGCCCGAGGCGGGGTGGCGGACGACCACCGCGTCGGCCCCCATCGCCTGGAGGGTGAGCGCGGTGTCCTTCAGGCTCTCCCCCTTGGCCACGCTGGAGCCCTTGGCCGAGAAGTTGATCACGTCGGCGCTGAGCCGCTTGGCGGCCGCCTCGAAGGAGATCCGGGTCCGGGTGGAGTCCTCGTAGAAGAGGTTCACCACGGTCCGGCCGCGCAGCGCGGGGAGCTTCTTGACCTCCCGGCCGGCGACGGTGGCCATCTCGGCGGCGGTGTCGAGGATCTGGGTGGCGGTGGCCGCGTCCAGGTCGGCCCCGGAGAGCAGGTGCCGGATCATGAGGTAGTACCCCCGAAGAGCTTGACCTCGTCGGCACCGTCGGTCTCGGCGAGGGTGACCTTGACGCTCTCGGTGAGCGCGGTCGGGATGTTCTTGCCGACGTAGTCGGCGCGGATCGGCAGCTCGCGGTGGCCGCGGTCGACCAGGACGGCGAGCTGCACGCTGGCCGGGCGGCCGACGTCGTTGAGCGCGTCGAGCGCGGCCCGGACGGTGCGGCCGGAGAAGAGCACGTCGTCGACGAGGATGACCCGCTTGCCGTCGATGCCGCCTGGCGGGAGCTGGGTCGGGCCGACCGCGCGGGTGGCGTGCCGGCGCAGGTCGTCGCGGTAGAGTGTGATGTCGAGCACCCCGACCGGGACGTCGACGTCCTCGAAGGTGCTGATCCGGGCGGCGAGCCGCCGCGCGAGCGGGGCGCCCCGGGTGGGTATGCCGAGCAGAACGGTGTCGGCGGCGCCCTGGGTCTTCTCCAGGATCTGGTGGGCGATCCGGTCGACGACGCGCTGGACGTCGGCACTGGCGAGGATCACCTTCACCGAGGGTTGTCGCGGCGGCGACGACTGGGCAGCCGGTGGGCAGGCCACGGCGGACCTCCTTCCCCGCCTCACGGGACGGGTCGTTAAAGGACGTCTGGGAGCTCCGGTCGGATCGCGTACGGCCCGGACCGGGGCTTCGTGCCACGTTACCAGCGGTCACCGGCACGATCGCCGGCACCCACTGATCCCCGGATCAGGTCGGTGAAATGGGGATAAGTCTCCCCGCGCTCTCCAACTGTAAGGACACGACCACTTGACCGCGTGTCGCAATCCCCGTACCGTCACGCTCCGTAGCGATCGCTGGGAGAACCCCAAAGCAGCACTGGGAGTGTCCGAATGCCCTCTGAATACGCCAAGTCGCTGGGCGCCCGCCTGCGCTCCATCCGCCAGCAGCAGGGCCTGTCCCTGCAGGGTGTGGAGGAGAAGTCGAACGGGCGGTGGAAGGCCGTGGTGGTCGGCTCGTACGAGCGCGGCGACCGGGCCGTCACCGTGTCCCGCCTGGCGGAGCTGGCCGACTTCTACCGCGTTCCCGTCTCGGAGCTGCTGCCCGACGGCAGCGGGGTGCGGCACGAGCCCACCAGCAAGATTGTCCTGGACCTGGAGCGGCTCTACGACGAGGCCTCCGAGGACCTCGCCTACGTCGCCCGGTACGCCCGCGCCATCCAGCAGCAGCGTGGCGACTACAACGGCCGGGTGCTCTCCATCCGCGCCGACGACCTGCGCGCCCTCGCCATCGTGTACGACGCCTCGCCGTCGGGCCTGATCGAGCGGCTCACCGAGCACGGTGTGCTGGTCGCCGACCCGCGGGCGTTCTTCGCGTCCTGATCCACTGTTCGCAGCAGGGGCCCGTGCCGTCCGGCACGGGCCCCTGCTGCGTGAACTGGTGATCGGGTGCGGTCGGCGGCGGAGCGCCGGCGCGTCGGATCAGCGGGTGGCGTACTCGGCGATCCGGCCGAGGATGCCGTTGAGGAAGCGCGGCGAGTCGTCGGTCGACATCTGCCGGGCCAGCTCCACCGCCTCGCTGATCGCCACCGCGTCGTCGATCTCGTCGACGTAGAGCAGCTCGTAGACCGCGATGCGGGCGAGGTTGCGGTCGACCACCGGCATCCGGTCCAGCGTCCACCCCTCGGCGTAGCTGGCGATCACCTCGTCGATCCGGTCGAGGTGGGCGGCGACCCCCTCGACCAGGCCGACCGCGTAGCCCAGGTGCTCCGGCCGGGGCTTCTCGATCCGCTCGACGTAGCCGGCGAGCACCTCGACCGGGGGCCGGTCACGCAGGTCGGCCTCGTAGAGCACGTCCAGCGCCCGCTTGCGCGCCTTGCGGCGCGACGGCATCTGCTGTTTGGGACCCTCGGCCATCAGGCTCGGCCGAGGTAACGGCCGTCGCGGGTGTCGACCTTGATCTTCTCGCCGGTAGTGATGAAGAGCGGCACCGGCACGGTCGCGCCGGTCTCGACGGTGGCCGGCTTGTTGCCGCCGGTCGACCTGTCGCCCTGCAGACCCGGCTCGGTGTAGGTGACCTCGAGCACGACCGAGGTCGGCAGCTCGATGTAGAGCGGGACACCCTCGTGGGTGGCGACGGTCGCCTCGGCCTCGGGGAGGAGGTAGTTGGCCGCCTCGCCGACGGTGCCGCCGGGGACGGTGATCTGGTCGAACGTCTCCAGATCCATGAAGACGTAGTCCTCGCCGTCGGCGTACAGGTACTGCATGGTGCGCTTGTCGACGGTCGCGGTCTCGACCTTGGTGCCCGCGTTGAAGGTCTTGTCGACGACCTTGCCGGACAGCACGTTCTTCAGCGTCGTGCGGACGAACGCCCCACCCTTACCGGGCTTGACGTGCTGGAACTCGACGACGGCCCAGAGCTCCCCGTCGAGGTTGAGTACCAGGCCGTTCTTGAGGTCGTTGGTGGATGCCATTTCCTGCCTTGATCATCAATTGGCGGACAGACCTGGCAAGTCTACTAGTTGTGTCCAACCGGCGACTCCGCCTCCGGCCGGCCCGCTCCCGGCCCGACCGACGCCGCCCTCCTGATCACCGCGCGTCACCGACAGGGCCACCCCCGGGGACCTTCACCCCCTCCTTGCTCTGCTGCCCCGGACGCAACAGTCACCGAACGTGTCCGCGCCCGAAGACGGGGTCGATCGCACGACGATCCATCTGAGCAGCTCACGCCCCGTGTCGCCGGGAGGGCAGCAGAGCAAAGGCGTCAGGGGAGGCGGGCGGCGGGGAGCCGCACATCACCGAGTGTTGAAGGACTCGCCCACCACTCACGGTGATCGACTGCGACGGCACGCCGGGGCGGCGTGCCCGGCCGTCGACGGCGATCGTGCCGCCGGTCAGGCGGTGGCCCGGCACCGCGACGGTGGCGTGCGGCGCCGCTTGCCGGGGACGGCCGGCCGGTCGGGCGCCCTGCGGCGGCGACCGCTCAGCCGGTCGCGCCGAGGACGGTGGCCAGGTGGCGCAGGGCGAGGCGGTAGCCGTCGACGCCCAGGCCGCAGATCACCCCGGTCGCCACGGCGGAGACCACGGAGTGGTGCCGGAACTCCTCCCGGGCGTGAATGTTGGAGATGTGCACCTCCACCAGCGGCCCACGCAGCATCGCGCAGGCGTCCCGGACGGCGATCGAGTAGTGCGACCAGGCGGCCGGGTTGAGCACCACCGCCGCCTGCTCGTCGGCCGCCTGGTGCAGCCAGCCCAGCAGCTCGTGCTCGGCGTCGGTCTGCCGGACGACCACGTCCAGCCCCAACTCGCGACCGGTGTCCACACAGAGCGTCACCAGGTCGGCGTAGCTGGTCACGCCGTACACGTCGACCTGCCGGGTGCCGAGCCGGCCCAGGTTCGGCCCGTTCAGCACGTACACCCTCACGAGGCGATCTCCCGGTAGGCGGCGTGCAGCAGCTCGTCGTCCGGCCCCTCCAGGATCGCCGGCCGGGCCAGGGCGTCGAGCACCACGAAGCGCAGGGTGCTGCCCCGGGCCTTCTTGTCCACCCGCATCGCGGCCAGCAGGTCGGGCCAGGCGTCGGCCGGGTAGCTGGTGGGCAGGCCGAGCGCGGCCATCACCGTGCGGTGCCGTTCGGCGGTGGCGGCGTCGAGCCGGCCGGCCAGCCGGGCCAGGGCGCCGGCGAAGACGGTGCCCACCGCGACGGCGTGCCCGTGCCGCCAGCGGTAGCCCTCCACCTTCTCGATCGCGTGCGCCAGGGTGTGGCCGTAGTTGAGCACCTCGCGCACCCCGGACTCGCGCAGGTCGCCGGAGACCACGTCGGCCTTCACCCGGATCGCCCGCTCGATCAGCTCGCGGGCCACCGGGCCGGTCGGGTCGACGGCGGCGGCCGGATCCCGCTCGACCAGGTCGAGGATCACCGGGTCGGCGATGAAGCCGCACTTGACCACCTCGGCCATCCCGGCGGCCAGGTCGGCCGGGGGCAGGCTGTCCAGCGTCGCCAGGTCGCAGAGCACGCCGGCCGGTGGGTGGAACGCGCCGACCAGGTTCTTGCCGGCGGCGGTGTTCACGCCGGTCTTGCCACCGACCGCCGCGTCGACCATGCCGAGCAGCGAGGTCGCCACCGGCACCCACCGCACTCCGCGCAGCCAGCAGGCGGCGACGAAGCCGGCCAGGTCGGTCACCGCGCCCCCGCCCACGCCGACCACCGCATCGGTACGGGTGAACCCGGCCGCGCCGAGCCGCTCCCAGCAGTCGGCGGCCACCTCGATCCGCTTGCCCGCCTCGGCGTCGGGCACCTCGATCGGCAGCGGGGTCACGCCGACCGCGCGCAGCCGCTCGGCCAGCGTGTCGGCCAGCTCCTTGAGCGGCGGCGCGAACAGCAGCGCGACCCGCTCGGCGCCGGGCAGCAGCCGCGGCGGCGGATCGAGCAGGTCGCGTCCCACGAGCACGTCGTACGGCCGCTCGCCGCCGACCGGAATCCGGGTCACCTCGTCCATCGCAGGGGAGCCTAGTGCAGCGGACACCGCCGCGACGGGGCTCGTCCACCTGGTGGCAAGCGACATTGCCGGCCACGGGGTACGTTCGGCTCGTAAGGGCCGGAGGTAGGGCGAAGCGGATCGGACCCACGACGGCGGAGGTTCCCCATGGCCACCACGACCATCGACGGCGCCGACATCCGGCTGCCCGCCACCATCCTCGGCGTCGGGCTCGGCGGCTTCGCCGACGGCATCGTCCTGCACCAGGTGCTCCAGTGGCACCACCTGCTCAGCAGCACCGACACCGACAACGTCGGGATCCGCGCGTACCCGGTGGACACCGTTTCCGGGCTGCAGATGAACACCCTCTGGGACGGCATCTTCCACGTGGTCACCTGGGTGGCGGTGCTCACCGGGCTGGCCCTGCTCTACGCCCGGGTGACCCGGTCCCGCGGCCGGCTCTGGCGCTCCCCGGCGCTGTGGGGCTGGGCGCTGGTGGGCTGGGGCCTGTTCAACCTGGTCGAGGGGCTCGTCGACCACCACCTGCTGGGCATCCACCACGTGCACGGCGGCCCCCACCAGACGGCCTGGGACGTCGGCTTCCTGCTGTTCGGCGCGGCGCTGATCGCCGTGGGCTGGGCGGTGCAGCGCCGCGCCGGCACGGTGGACACCTGCGCCGACCGGCGATGACCGGGCAGCACGGCGACGGGGTCGGCCCGCTGCTGCTCGTACCGCTGCTGGTCTTCTGGGTCTACCTGGCCGCGGCGCTGCGCCAGCGCGACCCGGGGCGCGGCGGCTGGAGCCACTGTCGGACCGCGAGCTTCGGTGCGGGCACCGCGCTGCTCGCGGTGGCCGCGGTGCTGCCCGGCCACGACCTGGTCGGGCACATGTGGCGGCACCTGCTGGTCGGGATGCTGGCGCCGCTCGGGCTGGTGCTCGGCGCGCCCGCCACCCTCGCGCTGCGCACGGTACGTCGCGACGTCGGCCGGGCGGCGCTGCGGGTGCTGCGCCATCCCGTCCTGCGGGTGGCCGCCCACCCGGTCACCGGCCTGCTGTTCACCGCCGGCGGGCTCTACCTGCTGCACCTGACACCGCTCTACCGGGCCACCCTGGCCCACCCGGGGCTGCACGGCCTGGTGCTGCTGCACTTCCTGGCCAGCGGGTACCTCTTCACCTGGGCGATCGCCGGCCCCGACCCGGGGCCGCACCGCCCCGGGGTGCCGCTGCGGCTGGTCGTGCTGGGGCTGTCGGTGGCCGCGCACGCCACCCTCGCCCAGCTCATGCACGCCGGCCTGGTCGACGCGGCCGCGCCGGTGGCGCAGCTGCGGGCGGCGGCGACGCTGATGTACTACGGCGGCGACCTGGCCGAGATCCTGCTCGCCCTCGCCCTGCTGGTCACCTGGCGGCCGGCGGCCCGGCGCGCCCGGTCCGAGCCGGCGCCGTCACCCGCCTGAACCGGGAACCCGTCCGCCGGTCCCGGCCGGGGCGGCCGTCGGTCCCGGCCGCCGCCGGTCCTGCCGGCGCCACCGGTCCCGGCCGGGCGCGGGCTTCGGCGGGGCCCGGTTCGTCAGTCGGACGGTGGGGCCTCGCCGGGACGGTCGGCCCAGCCGGCCAGTCGCGTCGCGTGGGCGCGGACGGCGTCGCGCAGCGCGTCCGGGCGGAGCACGGTGAACGGCCAGCCGAGCCCGGCGAGCAGCTGCGCCATCCCGTCGAGGTGCTCGGCGCGGGTCCGCAGCAGCACCCCGTCGGCAACCTCGGTCAGCTCGCCGACGCTGGGCGGGACGCGGCGTCGGGCGGCGACCAGATCGGTCTCCAGCAGCACCTCGACGGAGTGCGCGTACGGCACGCCGGCCAGCGAGCGGGTCACCTGGGCCACCGGGTCGAAGTCGTCCGGCACGGCGAACGTCTCCGGGCCGGTGCTGACCGCCCCGATCCGGTCCAGCCGGAAGGTGCGTACCTCGTCCCGGAGGTGGTCGTAACCGGTGACGTACCAGCGGCCGGAGTGGAAGACCAGCCCGTACGGGTCGAGCTGCCGCCGCGACGGGTCACCCCGCCAGGAGCGGTAGTCCAGCGTCACCCGGCGCCGCTGCCGAGCCGCCGCGCCGAGGGCGAGCAGCGTGCCGGTCGCCGGGCGCAGCGCCGGGTCGGCGCGGCGCAGCGTGAAGCCGAGGTGGTCCTGGACGGCGGCGAGCCGCTCCGCGAGGGGAGCCGGCAGCACCCGCCGGATCTTGGCCAGGGCGGTGGCGGTGGCCGGCTCCTCGGTGCCCAGCCCCAGCCGTTCCGCCGCGACCAGGCCGAGCAGCACCGCGACCGCCTCGTCGTCGGTGAGCATCAGCGGCGGCAGCTTGTAGCCGGGGCGCAGCCGGTAGCCGCCGTACCGGCCCCGCTCGGCGGTGACCGGGATGCCGAGGTCGACCAGGGTGGCGGCGTACCGGCGCACGGTGCGCTCGTCGACCCGCAGCCGGTCGGCCAGCTCGACGCCGGTGAGCCGATGGTGGCTCTGGAGCAGTTCGAGCATCGCGAGCACCCGACCGGCAGGATGTGACACGGGCCACCTCGCAATACCGGGCGGAAACTGTCCGGATTCGAGCTTACGGTGTCCATGGACATCGAGACGAGGGAGATCCGAGATGGCGACGTTCGTGCTGGTGCCGGGGTTCTGGCTGGGCGGCTGGGCGTGGCGGGAGGTGACCGCCGACCTGCGCGGGCGCGGCCACGACGTGTACGCGGTGACGCTGACCGGGGTGGCCGACCGGGCCCACCTGGCCGGCCCGGAGGTCGGCCTGGAGACGCACACCACCGACCTCACCGCGCTCATCGAGGCGGAGGAGCTGCGCGACGTGGTGCTGGTCGGGCACTCCGGCGGCGGGATGCCGGTGACCCAGGCGGCCGACCGGATGCCGGACCGGATCGCCCGGGTGGTCTACGTGGAGAGCGGGCCGCTGCCCGACGGCATGTCCCAGTTCGACGTCAACCCGCCGGAGGAGCAGGAGCGGCTGCGCGCGCAGATCGGCGACGGGCACCTGCTGCCGCCGCCCGCCTGGGAACCGGCCGAGGACCCGCAGAACCTGGCCGGCCTGGACGACGGCGCGCTGGCGCTGCTGCGGCGCCGGTCCACCGGGCACCCGCTGGGCGCGGCGACCGAGCCGGTGCGTCGTACCGGGGGGCGGCCGGTGCCGACCGCGCTGGTGGCGTGCACCTTCCCGGTGGAGGTGGCCGCCGCGATGATCGCCGAGGGCCACCCGTTCTTCGCCGGTCTCGCCGGCGCCGAGCTGCACGGGCTGCCGACCGGCCACTGGCCGATGCTGAGCGAGCCGAAGGCCCTCGCCGACCTGCTCGACACCATCGCCCGGGGCTGACCGCCGGCCGGGTCAGGGCTTGAGCAGGGCGACGATCTCCGCGGCCAACTCCGGTGGGGTACGCCCGTCGGTCACCACCGTCGCGGTCGCCACCTCGGCGTAGAGCGGGCGGCGCTGGTCCATCAGATGCTTGAGGGTGGCCCGCGGGTTGATCGCGAGCAGCGGCCGGCCGGCGCCGAGCCCGACCCGCTTCACCGCGTCGGGCAGCTCCACCGACAGGTGCACCACGGTGTGCCCGACCAGCGCGGCGCGGTTCTCGTCGGCGAGGACCGCGCCGCCGCCGAGGGCGAGCACCCCGCCGTGCGAGGCCAGCGCCGCCGCCACCGCCGCCCGTTCGAGGGTACGGAAGTGCGCCTCCCCCTCGTCGATGAAGATCTCCGGGATCGGCTTGCCGGCCAGGCGCTCGATGTCGGCGTCGGTGTCCCGGAAGTCGACCCCGAGCAGCGCCGCCAACTCCTCGCCGACGGTGGTCTTGCCGGAGCCGGGCGCCCCGACCAGCACGCAGAGCGGCTTCGTCACCGGAGCACGCTCCGTCCCGCCGCCGCCCGGCCGGTCACCGGATCACCAGCGCGTCGAGGTACCCGGCGAGGTTGCGGCGGATCTCCGCCACCGAGTCGCCGCCGAACTTCTCGGTGGCCGCCTCGGCCAGCACCAGCGCCACCATCGCCTCGGCGACCACGGCCGCGGCCGGCACGGCGCAGACGTCGGAGCGCTGGTTGATGGCGGTGGCCGGCTCACCGGTGGTCACGTCGACCGTGGCGAGGGCCCGGTTCAGCGAGGAGATCGGCTTCATCGCGGCCTTGACCCGCAGCGGCTCACCGGTGGTGATCCCGCCCTCCAGGCCGCCGGCCCGGTCGGTGACCCGGCGGACGCCGGTGGCGGTGGGCATGATCTCGTCGTGCGCCTCGGAGCCGCGGGAGCGGGCTTGCTGCCAGCCGTCGCCGATCTCCACGCCCTTGATGGCCTGGATGGACATCAGCGCGGTGGCCAGCCGGGCATCGAGCTTGCGGTCCCACTGCACGTGGCTGCCCAGGCCCGGCGGCACCCCGTACGCCAGCACCTCGACCACGCCGCCGAGGGTGTCGGCGGCCTTCTTCGCGGCGTCGACCTCGGCGACCATCCGGGCGCTCGCCTCCGGGTCGAGGCAGCGCAGCGGGTCGGCGTCGATCCGCTCGGCGTCCTCCGGCCG
Source organism: Micromonospora sp. A200 (assembly GCF_029893845.1). Lineage (NCBI taxonomy): Bacteria > Bacillati > Actinomycetota > Actinomycetes > Micromonosporales > Micromonosporaceae > Micromonospora > Micromonospora sp. A200. The sequence goes on from NZ_JARXXY010000005.1 coordinate 77,240, forward strand.
GGGCCGCAGGCCCGGCTTGGCGGCGACCGGGCCGAGCTCCACCACGTGCGAGACGATCTCGATGCCGAGGGCCTGCTTCACCAGCGCCTTCGCCACCGTGCCGACGGCCACCCGGGCGGCGGTCTCCCGCGCGCTGGCCCGCTCCAGGATCGGCCGCGCGTCGGTGTGACCGTACTTCTGCATGCCGGCCAGGTCGGCGTGGCCGGGCCGGGGGCGGGTCAGCGGGGCGTTGCGGGCCTGCCGGGCCAGCTCGTCGGGGTCCACCGGGTCGGCGGCCATCACGGTCTGCCACTTCGGCCACTCGGAGTTGCCGACCCGGATGGCGACCGGGCTGCCCAGCGTGACGCCGTGCCGCAGGCCACCGATGACCTCGACCTCGTCCCGCTCGAACGACATCCGGGCGCCCCGGCCGTAGCCGAGCCGGCGACGGGCCAGCTCGTCGGAGATCTCCCGGGTGGTCACCTCGATCCCGGCGGGCACCCCCTCGAGCATCGCGACGAGGGCGGGTCCGTGGGATTCACCTGCAGTCAGCCAGCGCAACACAGCGCTCAGTCTGTCACGGTCGGTCGCCGCCCCGACGTGCCGCCCGGCGCGTCCCGCCCTGCGGACGCGGGTGCCCGGCAGGCGGCCGCTCCCCGCACCTATGGCCAACAACCCGTACAGTCGTGGCCGCTCGACGGGAAGTCCGGTCGGCACGGGCCACCGGTTGACGGTGATCACGATCGGTAGAGAGCTCCGTCAGTCCGTCAGGACCAGTCGAAGCGCATCCGTAGGCGCTCCGACAGGGCTTCGTTGTGCGGTGCGAAGTAGGCGCTCAGCTCTGCTCGCACGTCGGGGTCCATGGCCCTGCTGCGCCGGTGGTTGTGGGCCTCGTACGCCTTCAGTTGGTGCGGCGGAAGCCCCAGGAAAGCGAGCACCTGGGCGTGACTTGCCGCCGGCTCGGCGTACAGCTTCTCGCTGGGCAGGATGAGCATCTGCGCGGGATCGAAGCGGGCCAGCCAGGGCTCCAGGTGCTCCAGGTAGCGGCCCCGCGCCCGGTACGTGTACCAGTCGTACGCCTCGCTGAAATAGGTCGGGTCGGCGATCAGCCTCTCCCGCTCCCCCGCCGTCCGCTCCTCCTCGCGCGCCAACGCCTCGGCGAAGTCCAGCGGTTCCTTGCCCTCGGTGCGCCGCTCCTTCCAGTGCGAGTACGCGCGCTCCACCGGGTCACGCAGCAGGAAGATCAGCCGTACGTCCGGCAGCAGGTCGGCCACCCGCTGCGGAACGAGCGGGTGGAACATGTACAGCGGCGCCGCCTCGCCGACCCGGACGGGCCCACCGTGCCGCCGTTCCAGCGCCCGGCGCTGACGCTCGGTGGGGAAGTGCGAGCGGTACCACGCCTCGCCGCGTCCCCATTTCTCCTCGAAGTAGTGCGAGGTCTTGGTGTTCCAGGCGGGGAAGAGCCGGGGCACCAGGGGGTGTTCCAGCAGGTAGCGCCAGAGCGAGGTGGTGCCGCCACGCTTCGTGCCAGCGATCAGGAAGTCCGGCAGCGGCCGCCGGTCGGCGGTGCGTTCGCCGTACCGAACCAGTGAGCTGCGCACCTGGTGGGTGACCTGGTGCGGCACCACACCCTTGAGCCGGTCGCGGATCGTCATGATTTCCTCTCGTCACGCCGGTCTCGGCCTGAGCATCGTCACGGCGGCACGGGCCGCACGACGGACTCGCCGATCCAGCAGCAGCGCGGCGGCAGCGACCGCCAGCATCGCCAAGGCAAGGGCAAGGCCTGGTACGCCCCTTCCGGCCAGCAGTGCGCTCGCCACCGCGACCACCCCCGCACCGCCGCCGGCGCCGAGCGCCGCCCACCCCAAGGACCGGGTGAAGAGCGGCTCGCCGACGACGGATCGGGCAGCCGCTGCGGCCAGCAGGTTCTCCACGACGATCCCGGCACCCCAGGCGCAGGCGGCGCCGAGCGCGCCGTGGTCGGGAATCAGCAGCACGCCGAGGCCGACGGTGAGCGCCAGACCAACCAGGGTGGCGTAGAGGTGTCGGCGGCTGTTGCCGCTCATCAACAGCATCGTCTGGACGATGCCGACCCCGGAGTTCACCATCATGGCCACAGCGAGGACCACCAGTGGGGTGACGCCGGCGGAGAATTCGTGGCCGAAGAGACTGAGGAAGCCCGGCGCGAAGACCGCGAGGAGCAGGTAGGCGGGCCAGGACAGGATGATCACCACGACCGTCACCCGTCGGTAGACCAACGCCGCGTCCGCGTTGCGTCTCTGCCCGAGCAGCCGGGACAGCTGTGGCGCGACGGCCACCCGGAGCCCTTGCATGACGAGCAGCCCGGCGAGGGCGTAACGGCCTACGGCACTGAACACGCCGGATTCGGTCGCGCCGGCCAGCGCCGACGTGAGCAGGACACCCACCCACATGCTGCTCGCGTCGATCGCCGCTGACGCCGCCCGAGGCAACGCGAAACCCCAGAATGCACGCCAGTCCGTGGTGGTCGGGCGCAGCCGGACGCCGGCCGACAGCCCGAGGGGGCGTACCAGCAGGACTCCGGCGGCCACCACGGCCAGGGCGATCGGCAGTAGCCAGGCGCCGAAGCCAGCCACCACGCCGGCCCCGGTCGCCACTGTCGCCACCAACAGCACGGGGCGGGCAAGGGGCACCAGTACGTACTGGATGCCCACCACCGCGACCACCGGCCGCACGGCGCGGACGGCCGCAAGCAGCACTGTCATCGCGGCGATGACCGGCAACGCCACGAAGGCAAGGCGCAGCAGTGCCGGACCATCCGCTCCTTCAAAGAAGACTGGGGCGAGGTGGTCGACTGCGAGTTCCCCGACCACGGCAAGGACCCCGGTAAGCAGCAGCACGGGCAGCAATGCCACCGGCAGCAGCCGGGCCGCGTCGCCATCCGCCCCGGCCCTGCGTCGCGGCAGCGCCCAGACCAATGCGGTGTCGGCGCCCGCGCAGCAGACCGCGCTCAGGATGGCAACCACGCCGATGGCGGTGAACATCGCGCCGGAACCGGCCGGCCCCAACCCACGGACGATCACCACGGTCAGCACGAAGCCCAGCAGACCGTTGACCGCCGCGCCGGCCAGGCCGACCATCCCGCTGCGCGTGCTGCGGCGTACCTCCCGCTCGCCGGCCGACCCACCGGCGTCCGCGACGGCCGTGGCGGCCGCGCCGGTCGGCCGCGTACCCGGATCGGTCATGCCGTCCCTCCGTGGCGTGGCGCATCCGCGACCGGCCGGTCCGGCTCGGACGCCGGCGGCCGGGCCGCCTCGACCGCCGCCGGCACGGCCGGGGCCGGCGCGGGAGGCGGGGTGGTCGCGGCCCGCGGCGCGGGCACGGCGGTCCCGGCCGGCATGGTCGACGCAGGGGGCGGCGCGGTCGCGGCCCGGGGCGCGGGCAGGGCGGCCGTGACCTCCGCGGCCGGCATGGCCGGCGCAGGGGGCGGGGTGGTCGCGGCACGGGGCGTAGGCACGCCAGTCGTGGCTGAGGCCGCCGTCGACGGCGGGGCGGTCGACGCAGGCGGGGCGGTCGCGGATCGCGGCGCCGGCACGACCGGCGCGGCATTCGGGGCCGGAACCGGCGCGGGCGGCGTGGCCGGCGCCGACCGCGGTGCCGGGACCGTCGCGGGAGGCGGGGCCGACTGGGCCGGCGCGGGCGGCGGTTCCGGCATGCGTAGCGGGACGGCGGCCACCCCGGTCGCCGGCGGCGGCGCGGGCGGGGGCACCGGCGGCGGGGGCACCGGCGGCGGGGGCACCGGCGGCGCGGGCACCGCGGCCCGGCCGACCCCCCGGGTACGCCAGGGCGCCAGCGGCACCGGTTGGGCCATGGTGGACGGGCCGGTCGGCGCCCGGTTGACCGGCCCGCTGACCGCCGCCAGCCCGGCCCCCACCGCAAAGAAGATCACCGACAGGTTCGGGTCGATGTAGGCGTAGACCGGGATGACCACCAGCGCGATCACCGGGAGGGTGCTCAGCCAGTGCCCGGCCGGGGAGACCGCGGCGGCCAGCCGCCGGGCCACCAGCACCAGCCAGCCGAGGAAGACCACCAGCGCGGGGATGCCGTGGCTGTAGAGGATCTGCCAGATCAGGCCCTGGGTGCCCAGCGGCTCCTCGGCGAGGGTGGTGTCCACGCTCTTCGGCGCCCCGTACCCGAGCAGCGGCGAACGCTCCACGGCCTGCCAGGTCCGTACGTAGAGGTCCATCCGGTCGACGTTGGTGTCGGTGCTGCTGACCCGGGCGTCGATCATCTCCTGCACCGGCACGACCAGGCTGACCACCCACACCAGCACGACCAGCCCGGCGATCGAGACGATCAGCCGGGCGTTGCCCCGGACCAGCGCGCGTAGGCCCAGGTAGAGCAGGCCGGCGCCGAGGCCGACGAACATGCCCCGGTTGAGCGTCAGGAACGCCGGCACCACCGACAGCGGCAGCGACACCCACAGCGCCACCCGGAACCGACCGGTACGCACCGAGGTCAGGTACGCCAGCACGCAGGGCACCAGCAAGGCATACGCGGTGCCCCAGTTGTTGGTGTACGGGTACGGCGCGGCGGTGCGGTAGATCGGCGAGCGGGACTGCGGGTTGAACTCATTGGCCCGCACGTGGGTCAGCGCCTGGATGAAGCGCTTCGCCGAGATGTCGTCCGGCAACGCCATCTCCACCGGAGTGGTCAGGGCGAAAGTGGGCGCGAGCACGGCCAGCCAGCCCAGCGCCACCAGGCCCAGCCAGTACCAGCCCAGCGGGCGCAGCACCCGGTCCCAGCGGGTGCCCTCGCGGACCAGGGTGTAGACGTACACGCAGACCACCAGGGCGGTCACCAGGAAGCCGAAGCGCAGCCCGAAGGTGAGGTAGGCGGTGGCCCGGTCCAACCGGCTGGCGCTGAGCAGCACCAGGGTGAGGAAGACCAGCCAGGCGACGCTGCCGGGGGGCAGTGCGAGGCGCCCGCGGGCGACCAGGAGGGCGAGCAGCACCACCCCGAAGACCGACCAGCCGAGGTAGAACGCGCCCAGCGCCCACCAGAGCGGCACCAGGGCGAACATGGCCGTCAGCGGCCAGACGGGCAGCGGCGGCGCGGTCGCCCCGGGCCGCCGGTCAGACACCCCGGCCCCGGCGCTGGGCCAGCCGGAGCACCCGCTCCCCGGAGAGCAGGCCGAGCACCACCGGCACGGTCACCAGCACCCGCTTCTCGCGGGGGTTGAGCCGGACCACCCGGCCCAGCTCGCGCAGCGCCTCCCGGCGCCGCCGCCCGGAGGCGAGCGCGAAGGCGATCTGGCCGTGCAGCCGGGCCAGCCCGGTCCGGCTGCCGGCCAGCTCCGGGTGCTTGGCGAGCAGGTAGCGGGTGGCCTCGACGATCATCGCCCAGCGGCCGAAGAAGAACGACCCGCCGTGCCAGTCCACCACCACCAACACCTCCGGCACGATCACCACCGGCCCGTGCGCGGCCACCCGCAGCAGCCACTCGTAGTCCTCGCCGTAGCCGCCCGGCAGCTCCTCGTCGACCGGGCCGACCGCGTCCCAGGTGGACCGCCGCACCAGGATGGTGCTGGAGTGCACCTCCATCACCCGGTCCTCGATGAAGTCGGGCAGGCCGACCTCGGCGGTGTCCAGGCGCCGCTCCTTGGCGATGCCCGGGCCCTCCAGCCGGATGCCGCAGCTCGCGGCGGCGGCGTCGGGGCGGGCCGCCAGCAGCTCCACCTGCCGGGCGAGCTTGGTCGGCAGCCAGAAGTCGTCGTCGTCGCAGAACGCGATGAGGTCGCTGGTCGCCTCGTCCGCGCCGGTGTTCCGGCCGCCGGGCAGCCCGCGCCGGTGCGTGTTGGTGGCGTACCGCAGGGTGCGCCCGGCCGGTACGGCCAGGTCGAGCGGGCGGATCTCGGTGTGGTCGTACACCACGATGCACTCGACCGGCCCCGGGTAGTCCTGGTCGAGCACCGCCCGCACGGCCCGCTCCAGCAGCCCCGGCCGGTCCCGGGTGGCCACCACGACGGTCACCGGGGGGTACGCCGGCGCGGCGCCCGGCTGGTCGCGGTCAGTCACGGCCGTCTCCCGTCAGCACGAATCCGACCGGCTCGACCCCGACGGCGCGCAGCCGGTCCACCAGCTGGGTCAGCTGGCCCGTCCGGGTCCGGTCCCGGGCCGCGACCAGCAGCGCCCGGCCCTCCCGGGCGGCCCGGACCCCGCGCTCGTCGTGCAACGCGGGCGGCGCGTCCAGCACGGTGAGCCCCTCCGAGGCGGCGCCGTCCAGGTCGACGAGGCGGACCTTGCCGGTGCCGATCCGCAGCTCCTGCCCGTCGGTCGCCGCGCCGTCGGCAGCCGGCCGGGCGGTCGGGATGATCTCCGTCCTGTCCGCCGGGGTGGTGGTGGAGCGGTACACCGCGCCGTTCTTCGCCTCGGCGGGGGTGGGGAAGGGTCGGGGCTTGCGGACCGCCGGGATCACGGCGGTGTCCTCCGGCCCGGCGGCCGTCATCGCCGGGGTGGTGGCGGGCACCGGGCGGGGACGGGGCAGCGGGCGGGAGCGGGCCGGCTCCACCGGCGGGTTGCGGCGCTGCGCGTCCAGCATCAGCGGGCGGATCCGGTCCAGGCTCTCCGGCGTGACACCGAGGCGTACGTCGTGGCCGGCGGCGGCCAGCACCGCGGCGAGCCCGGCGGTGACCTGCTCGCGGCCCTCGTCGGTCGCTGAGGAGAGCACCACCAGCGGGGTCCGCTGCGGCCCGTCGACCCAGCGGCCCAGGGCCAGCACGAGGTAGCGCAGGTCCGACTCGTCCGGCTGGCCGCCCCGGCGGCACCGCACCGTGCCGAGCAGCGGCGCGCCGATCGTCGCGGCGGCCTCGGCGGCGGTGCGCACCCGGCGGTCCAGGGACTCCCGGACGAAGGCCACCAGCCCGCCGAGGAGCAGACCGCCGAGCAGGCCGGCGACCAGGAGCAGCGGCGCCGCGTCCCGGCTGGAGGGCACCGGGGTACGGGCGGCGCTGGTCACCGAGCCGGGGCTCAGGTCGGCGGAGGCCACCTTGGACCGCTGCTCGGCGAGGGTGGCGAGCTGGTCGTTGAGCGCCCGCAGCTGGTCCAGCAGGGCGCTGGTGCGGGGGGACGGGTTGCTGGAGCTCTGGTTGGCCGGCAGCGACCGCTGCGTCGTCGTGCGCTGGGCGGTGACCAGGTCGATCGTGTCGTCGTACGACTTGAGCACCGCGGCGCGCTGGTTCTCGTACATGCCCTTGCGCAGTTCCAGGTACGACTCGGCGGCGCCGTTCGCGCCGTCCACCGCCTCGCGCTCGCTGTGCCCGGCGTAGCTGAAGCGCATCACCTGCCCACCGACCGGGGTCTCCACCTCCAGGGCGTCGGCCACCTCCTTGGTGTCCCGCCCGGTGATGCCGGCGACCTTGTCGATGACGTCGTTGCTGGTGGCGATCCCGCTCTCGGCCGTCATGTTCACCGCGCGGTCGGCGCCGCCGGACGGCACCGAGAACGGGTCGGTCACCACCGGCCGGACCACCACGGCCGTGGTCCCGGTGTAGGTGGCCGGCAGCACGAACAGGTAGGCCAGCACGGCCGCCAGCACCAGCGCCGCGGAGGCGAGCACGATCCGCCACCGCCGCAGCGGGATGCGGGCCAGCTCGACGAGGCCGACCGGGCGTTGCCGGGCGGAAGCGACGTCGGTCACGTCCATCAGGTCAGGTCCTTGCGCGATGAGGAAGGGGTGGCCGGCACCGGCCGGTGACGACCGCGCCGGGGCCGGTGGGTCGTCTCATTGTCGCCGACCGTTCACCCGCGGTCGACAGCCGACCGGCCCCCTGCGGTACGGGCGGTCCGCCGGTGTCACGGGGACACCGGCGGACCGCCCGGAACCCGGATCGGGTCAGGAGGTGGCGAAGAACAGCGTCCGGCTGGACCAGTTCACGCCGGCCGAGGCGGGCGCGAGCTGGACCGAGGTGGTGCCGTCGACGGCCGTCTCGTCGAACGGGACGGCCCGCAGCGAGCCGTCGGCGTTGCCGTACACGATCTTGCCGTTCACCCAGGCCATGCCCCGGACGTTGCCCCAGGCGAGGTTCAGGCTGGGCAGCGTGAACTCGGTGCAGCCGACGATGTAGCCGTCCGGCTCCAGGTAGCGGTAGAACAACCTGTTCGTGCCGGACTTGGTGTAGTACATCCGGCCGTCGAGGTAGAACGCCCCGCTCATGGTGGCGGCCTTGAACCAGTTGTTGTAGCCGCTGCTGATCCAGGGCGCGCCCACCGAGCCGCCCGAGAAGATCGACACGTCCAGGTAGCTGCCGTTCGGCGCGGTCGCGTCGGTCTTGGACCAGTAGAGCTTGTTGCCGACGGAGAACGCCGCGCCCGCCGCGGTGAGGTTCGGCTGGCTGCTGGCCACCGGGGTGCCCAGCGTGGTGCCGTCGAACGGCACCTTGGTGGCCTGGCCGTTGGCGGTGCCGACGTAGAGGTAGCCCGAGGCGGCCGACGGCGCGTTGACCGCCGGGACCGTCCGGCCACCGGCCAGCGGGAACAGCCCCATCCGGCCGTGGTACTCGTTGCCGAGGCCGTCGTTGTCGAAGCCGGCGAGCAGACCGTTGCTGCCGCGCCACAACTCCCACAGGATCGGGCCCCAGTCGGTGGTGCCGGCCGGCGCGCCCGAGCGGGTCGGGTTCCACACCAGCGGCATGCCGTTGCTCGGGTCGAGCGCGCCCAGGCCGTACCGGTTGATGGCACCCGCGCCCGCGGAGTCGTTGCCGTTGGCGTTGTTCAGCCAGCGGAAGTGACCGCCGACGTAGACCACGTTGTCGGCCGCCTCGATCGAGGTCACCGAGTCGTGGCCGGTGTCGTCCACCCAGGTGCCGTCGATGGCCGCGCCCCGGGTGGCGGTCTCGAACCGGGCAATCGTGTCGCAGTACGCCCCGGCGGCCCGACCGCCGTCCGCAGCGATCACGAAATAGCTGCCGTCGTCGGAGAAGTCGACGTCGCGGGCGTAGAACGGGAAGCCGGCGCCGCACTGGGCCACGTACCGCTGGGTGCTCCAGTTCGCGACGGCCGGCGTACCGGTCAGGTTCTCGACGACCACGACCTGGTTGCGCGCCTGCCCGTTGACCTGGGTGAAGTTGCCCACCGCGACCAGCGTCTTCCCGTCCGGCGCGACGGCGAGGCCCCAGACCAGCTCGGCACTGCTGCGCGCGACGCTGGCGTCGATCTGGAAGGTCGGATCGATGCCGCCGGTGGTGGCGTCCAGCCGGGCCAGCAGCGAGTGCTGGGTGCCGTTGACCCAGTGGAAGGCCCCGGCGATGTAGAGCTTGTTGCCCAGCACGACGGTGCGCCGGACGAGCCCGCCGTCGCTGCGGCCGACCCAGGAGGCGACGGTGGCGCCGGTGGTCGGGTCCAGCTCGACCAGGTTCTTGCGGGCCACGCCGTTGACCGTGCCGAACGCGCCGCCGACGATGAGCTTGCCGTCCGGGCTGGCGGCCAGCGCGTGCACCGCGCCGTCCAGCGCCGGCGCGAAGCCCGCCTTCAGCGCCCCGCTTACCCGGTCGTACGCGAACAGGTAGCTGCGGGCCGTCCAGCTCGCGGCGCCGGCCGCCTTGATCGAGGTGAACGAGCCACCGACGTAGACCGTGGTGCCGATCTCGGCGAAGGCCTTCACGTCGCCGTTCTGCGCGTGCGGGATGTTGTCGGCCGGGTTCGCCGAGGTGAGGGTCATGGGCACCGGCGGCAGGCCGTCCGCCCGGGCGGGCGCCGCCAGCAGGCCGACGGCCAGCACCGGTACGGCGAGCGCGGCGAGCCACCGCCGCAGCGCCGGCCCCCGGCGCGATCGAGACGACGTTCTGAGAAGCACGGGCGCCCCCAATGATGAAGTGAGATCCTGCGTAGCTTGCTGCGTTCCGATTTGTCGCACCATCAACCGACCGGTCCGCTTCGACGGCGGCTCGGTCCGGTCCCGTCGTCCGGGACGCGGCGGCACCGCCCACGGTGGACGACGGTCGCGCCTCGACCGGTGGGCGTACCGGCCGGGCCGGGCGTCACGTCGTCCACCGGAACGGTGCCGGCGCGCCGCTCGCGCCGACCGTCCACGATGCCGCCTCGGCCAGGTCGTCGACGGTGATCTCGTCGGCCTCCCGGGCCAGCACCAACCTCCGGCGGTCGAGTTCCCGGGCCATCGCGACCTGGTGGTCGTCGACGTGCTCGCCGTGCCGGCGGCGGCGGGGCACGTAGACCGCGCGGTGCCCGGCGCGCATCGCGGCCAGCGCCGAGCCGACCCCGGCGTGCGTGACGACGACGTCCGCCTCCCGCATGGCCTGCTGCATCTCGGCGTAGGGAACCTGGCGGCGGGCGCCGGCGGGCATCTTCGGCACGACCGTCGAGCCGACCTGCCAGAGGACCTCCGCCTCCGGCGGGAGGACGTCGACCAGGCGACGCAGCAACCGGGGGAACCCGAACCGGTCGTGGGTGCCGAGGGCGACCACGATCCGCGACACCGGCCGGGGCGCCGCCCGCCGGGTGGCGACGTATCCGTCGAAGATGGAGCCGCCGTAGGTCCACCGGCCGGCGGCCCAGCCCGGGTACTGGGTGTAGAGCCGGGTGCGGGGCACCCGGGCGACCAGCCGTCCGGTGAGCGAGGGCCCCTCGGTGCGGGTGGCGCTCTCGATGTAGTGGCAGGCCACGCCGTGGCGGACGGCGGGCAGGAAGAACGACATGGCGACGCTGGCGCCGGTGCTGATCACCTGCCGGAACCGTCCGCCGCCGAGCACCCGGCGGGCCGCGAGCAGGTCGCGCAGGGCGCCCACCGCGTCCCGGGTGGTGGCCGGCGGCACGTGGATGACCTCCTGGCCGTCGAGCAGTGACCGGCTCTGCGGCGAGTCGAAGGTGGCCCAGACGCAGTCGTCCTGTACACCGAGCCGGGGGGCCAGGTCGTGCAGTTCGGCGAGGTGTCCACCGGTGGAGGCGACGAGAAGGGTGGTCACGTCGGTGCCAGCTTCCGTGGTGAGGAGTGGTCGATTGGGCGTCCCGGCCGCCGCGGAACGGATGCGGCGTCGGGGCTGGTGCTCAGGTGGCGGTCGTGACGCGGTCGCGGGTCGCCGGGGTGGTCATGTCGGAGGGTGCCGGCGGCCGGACCCGACCCTCGGCGACGAGCACCGCCAGCGCCGTCACCGCGAACAGCAGGGCGGCGAAGATCCAGCCGCCGAGGACGTCGGTCAGCCAGTGCTTCTCGGCGTAGATCCGCGTGTAGCCCTCCAGGCTGACCAGCGTCACCACCAGGGTCATCAGGGCCACCCGGACGCCGCGCGGCAGGCGCCAGGTCAGCATCGCCAGCACGGCGATGGTGCCGAAGGTCATCATGATCCGCGCGCACCCGCCCGACGGGTAGGTCCCCAGGTCGGTCGGGGGGTGGCCCCGGTCGACCATCGTCGCCAGAATGGCCTGGACGTACTGCTCGACGATGAACTGCAGGGGCAGCACGAGCAGCGGAACCCACCACCGGCGGCGCCGCCACAGGACGACGAAGACCAGCGTCGCCACGCCGGTGACCCACTTCAGCGGATAGCGGTCACCGAGCGCGGTGTAGAAGGAGTTCAGCTCCGCCCAGGTGTCGACCCGTCGGGCGTGCACGTAGTCGAAGACCGGATGGTCGACGTGCGGTTCGAGGCGGGACAGCGCCTCCCCCAGCGGCCAGCAGATCGCCACCACCGCGGCGCAGCCGGCGAGCAGCACGACCAGCGCCGCCCCGGTCCGGCCGAACGCGTCGGTCAGCCCGGCCACCGCCACCCGCAGCCGGTGCGCCGCCCGACCGCCGCGGACCACCGGCGCCCAGCGGGTCGCCGCCACCGGCGTCAGCACCGCGGGCACCAGCACCGCCAGCAGCCCCAGCGCGTAGATGAGCGTCATCGTCGGTCGCCGCCGTTCCGTCGGCCGGTCGACCCGCCGACCACCGTCCGCCGGGCGGCCCCGCGCCCGACGTCACCTGCCGTTGCCATCCGTCCCCCTGCCACGCCGGCCCACCGCCGGCCGCTCCACACCGGAGCCCGGCGGCGCCCCCACGCCGGGCAGGATCGACCACGCCGTCGCCGGCAGGTGGTGATCGAGTGGTGACACCCTAGAGGACCGGTTCCGATGAGCGGTAGTGAGCAGTTGGTTCACGCGGCTTTTTCCCGGGTTTGCCGGTCGCCTCCCCGACGGTCGCCGTCCCGATCAGCCAGACCCGTCGGGCAGCCGTCCGGCGAGGACGTGCAGCAGCGCGGGGTGCAGCCGGTCGCTCCAGCCGCCGCCCCCGGCGGCCAGCTCCGCCGTGCGCAGCCACAGCTCGACGAGGTACGCGTCGGCGACGAGCCGCCGGCGGGTCGCGTCCAGCCCGAACGCCTCGCCGTGCCGCTGGAGCACCACGACCATCTCGGCGGCCGCCGCCGGCACCGGCCGGCCGCCCAGCGACAGCGCGCTCTGGAACCCCTGGTGGGCCAGGTCGAACCCGACCGGGCGGTGCGCGCCGCTGTTCTCCCAGTCCCAGGCGACCAACCGGCCGCCGTGCCGGCCGAGGTTCCAGGGCACCCAGTCGCCGTGCCAGTGGCCGAACTCCAACGTGGTGTCGCCGTCGCGGGCGACGAGCGCGGCGACCGCGTCGACGACCGGGCCGCCGGCCCGTTCGGCGCGCGCGCCGAGGTCGGCCAGGAACGGCGAGCCGCGCAGCGGGCGAGGCGCCGCCGCCGGGCCACCCCGGCGGGCCACCGCCAGCATCGCGGCCACCTCGGGACGCTCCGGGTGCGACAGCCGGCGGACCCGGGCGGGCATCGGCTCGACCAGGGTCACCGCCAGGTCGCCCCAGCGCAGCTCGCGCAGCACCCGGGGGACGTCCGGGAAGTCGCCGCCGTCGCGGGGCAGCTCGCGCAGCGCGACCGCCTCCGCCGCCACCATCGCCCGGGTCGCGTCGTTCCAGCCGATCTTCGCGTACCCGCGGGCCGCGCCCCGGTCGTCGAAGAGTTGCAAGGTCGGCTTGTGGTGCGGGTCGGGCGGCCGGATGCCGATCGCCGCGTGCAGCCGGCGGCCGGCCAGCCGGCCCAGGTGCGCGGCCAGCAGCAGCTCGGTCTCCTCGACCCCGTCCGGCACGGCGACCGTCAGCACCGGCATCCGGGCCAGCCCGGTGGCGCCGAGCCCGGCCAGCACGCCGACGGCGAGCCGGTTGGCCCGTACCCGGCGCGGCCGCAGCGCGTTGTACGCCAGCGTCGACCCGGCCCCGACCCGCCGGGACGCCAGCGGCAGCAGGAACTTCGCCCGCGCCACCGACGGCACCACCGCGTAGCTGGCGGCGACGCGGTGACCCGGCGGGGGCGGGGCGGCGGAGACGTCCAGCCACAACCGGGGGTCGCCGAAGATCGCCCGGCTCACCCAGCCGATGCCGTCGGAGCGTTCGCGGGGATCGTCCGCCCGGTGCGCCGCCATGCCGTCTCCCGTCCGCCCGGACCTGCCACCGGTCCGCGCTGGCGGACACGATAGGGCCCGGGGGCAATGAACCGCCCGACGGGCCGGAGCCCGGCGGGCGGCGTGGTGCCGGTGGCGCGTTCAGCGCTGCCAGACGCGGACGTGGTCGACCCGGAAGTCGGCCGGGAAGCGGGTCGCCGCGTCCGGGTCGCCCAGCCAGCCGCCCACCTGGAAGTTCAACCGCAGGTTGTACGGCTTGTGGAAGACCTCGTCGAACCAGGGCGTGGTCGCCCGGTCGCGCTGCCAGACCAGCCGGCCGTCGACGTACCAGCGGATCGCGTCCGGCTCCCACTCGGTGGTGTACGTGTGGAAGCCGTCGCCCGGGTAGCCGGTCGGGAACGGGTACCGCTGGTCCTGCTTGACCGGGGTGTAGTCGTAGAAGATGCCGAAGGTGGCGGCCTGGTAGAACGCGCCGCCGCCGGGCAGCTCCACCACGTCGATCTCGCCCCGGCCGCCGTCGTCCGGGCGCAGCCAGAACGCCGGCCACAGGCCCTTCGAGTCGGTGGGCCCGTTGGGCGACTGGGCGCGCACCTCGAACCGGCCGTACCGGAACGACGCCCGGCCGATGGTGTCCAGGTAGCTCTGCGTGTATTCGCGGGTCTGCGAGCTGCACACCGCGGTCTCCCGCTGGGCGCGCAGGGTCAGCACGCCGCCGGCGACGAAGGTGTTGTCCGGGTCGTCCACGTTGCAGCCCCGGTCGATGTCGCGTCCCTCGTCGTCGCGCAGGTTCCACTTCGACCGGTCGACGCCGGCGCCGTCGAACTCGTCGGACCAGACCAGCCGCCAGCCGGGCACCTGGCCGGGCGGGGTGGTCGGCGACGGGGCGGGCGCGGTGGTGCTCGGCGCCGGGGTCGGGGCGGTCCGGCTCGGGGTGGGCGACGCGTTACGGCTCGGCGACGGCGCGGGGGCGGCGGTGGTCGCGATCGGGCTGGGCGCCGCGGTCGTCCGGGTCGGCGCGGGCCGGCCGCCGCGTCCGTAGCGCAGCACCAGCTGCGGCCGGATGGCCACCTTGACGTTCTCCCGGGAGGCCCAGTAGATCCGAGTGTTCCAGGTCTCCTGGGTCAGGGCGAAGACGAATCGGCCGTTGCCGGCGACCGAGCCGGACACGTCCCACTCGTTGAAGCCCTGGCCGACCCGTTCGACGCTGGACAGCGCCGGCCCGAGCTCCGGCCGCAGCGACCAGGCGCCGGTGCCGGCGGCGGAGCCGAAGGCCCGGTGGGCGTGCACCCGGGAGGAGAACGGCTGCCAGGCGTGCACCCGCAGGGTGGCGCGGACGTCGACCGCGTCGGCCGGCAGGTCGCGCACCGCGAACTCGACCAGCGCGTTCCGCTCGCCGGTGCGGTTGCCGTCGCAGAGCCGGGGGCAGCTGGCCAGGGTGGTCTTGACGCCGTTGTCCCCGTCCTGCGGGACCTGGGTGGCGGTGGTGTCCGCCGCCGCGGCCACAACGAGCGGGGGCACCTCCGCCGCCACCAGCGGCATCATCGTGGCCACCACGCCGGCGACCATGCCCGCGCCGAGGACACCCAGGACGACGGCCTTGCGGCGCGCGCCGAGGCGGGATGCTGCGCGGTGGAGTCCGTGCCGGCTCAAGGGACACTCCCCGTGTGGGCGACGATTACCGGCAGCAGCGTATCGACGCCTGACGCTCGTCGTCCGTCGGACATCCGGTTGCCGCGCCGAATTAACCGCCAGCTAAGAGAGCCCGGTCCGGTGCGCGGCCAGCGCCCGGGCCATCTCCGCCCGGGGGGCGGGCACGCCGGTGAACTGCTCGAACTGGCCCACCGCCTGGGCCAGCAGCAGGTCCAGCCCGGAGACCACCCGGGCACCGGCGGCGAGCGCCGACGCGGCCAGCGGGGTCGGCCAGGGGTCGTAGAGGGCGTCGAACAGCACCGTCGAGGGCCGCCAGCGGAGCTCGCCCGCCAGCGGGTCGGCGACGCCCTTCGGCACGGTGGAGACGACCACGTCGGCCCCGGCGTGCGCGGTGGCGTCCGCCCAGTCGGCGCCGGTCAGGGCCACCCCCACCGCGCCGGCGACCGGTCGCAGCTCGTCGACCGCCGCCGCCCGGCGGGCCACCACGGTCACCGAGGCCGCGCCGAGCCGGGCCGCCGCGGCCAGCGCCGCGCGGGCGGTGCCGCCGGCGCCGAGCACGGTCACCGTGCCGCCCGGGGTCACCCCGGCGGAGGTCAGCACCTCGACCATGCCGCTGACGTCGGTGTTGTCGGCGTACCAGGAGCCGTCGGGACGGCGTACCAGGGTGTTGGCGGCACCGACGGCGGCGGCGACCGGCGAGACGGCGTCGGCCACCGCGAGCGCCGCCTCCTTGCCGGGCATGGTCACCGACAACCCGGCCCACTCCGGGCCGAGGCCGGCGACCAGGGCCGGCAGCTCCGCGGCCGCGCACTCCACCCGGGTGTACGACCACCCGGTGAGCCCGGCGGCGGCGTAGCCGGCGTTGTGGATCACCGGGGAGAGCGAGTGCGCGATGGGCTTGCCGAGCACCGCGGCTCTGTGCACCGTCACGTCACTCCCCCCGCTCACCACCTCGCCGCTCAGAGGACGCCGTTCTCCTTCGCCTTCGCGATGTTGCGCTCGTGCTCGGCGTTGGTCGAGGCGAAGGCGGAGTGCCCCTTGTGGTCGATGGCGACGAAGAAGAGCCAGCCGCCCTCCGGCGGGTCCATCGCCCCCTGCAACGCCTGCTTGCCCGGATTGTTGATCGGGGTCGGGGTCAGGCCGGGGTGGGCGTGGGTGCTGTACGGGTTCTTCGGGTCGCGGATCTCCGCGGTGGTCATGTCCTTCGACGCCTTGGTCTTCTTGCCGGTGAGCTGCCAGTAGTAGTTCACCGACACGTCGAACTCCAGGCAGCTGCACGGGAACTTGCCCGTGTAGGCACGGTTGTACGCGACCCGGGCGATCTTGCCGAGGTCGTCGGCGTTGCCCGCCTCCGCCTGGGCCATCGAGGCGACGATCAACGCCTCGTACGGGCTGATCCCGCCCCGCTTCTCCTGCACCTGCTCGGCGAACTTCATCCCACCGGTGACGCTGAGGAAGTTGTCGACCATGTCCTTGAGCAGACCCTCGGCGGTCGCCTTCGGCGCGATCTCATAGGTGTCCGGGTAGAGGAAGCCCTCGATCGACTTGGTGACCTTCTTGCCGTCCTTGCGGACGAACCACCAGTCCGGCACGCCGAGCGCCTCCGGGTCCTTGGCGGCGGCCTCGAACTCCTGGACCGGGATCTTGGTCTTGTCGGAGAGCAGCTTGTACGTGTCCTTGGCGGTACGCCCCTCCGGGATGGTCACCTGGTTGGTGACCTTGTTCTTCCGGTCGAGCAGCATGGCGAGCGCCTTCTCCGCGCTCATCTGCTTGCGCACCTTGTACAGGCCGGGCTGGATGTTCTTGCTGAGCGCGTTCGCCTCGGCCGCCTCGATGAAGGCCTTGGTGCTCTTCACCACGTCGGCGGCGACGAGGGTGTCGCCGATCTCGGCGATCAGCGCGCCCTGCTTCACCTCGACCATCGCCTCGCCGGTGCCGGCGCCGTCGTAGTCGGGGGTGACGAAGTAGTTCTGGACCCGGTCGAAGCCGTAGAAGGCGCCGCCGCCGATGCCACCCAACAGGACGAGCGCCATCAGCAGGGCGAAGATGGTCTTCCCCCGGCCGCCGGACCTGCCTTTACGTCGCTCGACGAAGCCGCGTCGGTGCCGGCCCTTCTCACCCCTCTCAGGCTCGTCGAACCCGAGGTCCAGATCGTCGATCATTCCGTCCGCCTCCGCTGCGCTTCCAGCCAGCTCTGCAGGATCTCGACCGCGGCGGCCTGGTCCACCACCGCGCGTTGGCGCTTTCCCCGGACGCCTCGCTCCGCCAGCCTACGAGACGCGACGACGGTCGACATCCTCTCGTCGGTGAGCGTCACCGGAACCGGCGCTATTACATCGGCCAAACGGTCCGCGTACGCCGTCACGTGGTGCGCCGCCGGACCGAGCTTACCGGCGAGGTTGACCGGAAGGCCGAGTACCACCTCCACCGCCTCGTGCTCGGCGACCAGCTGCGCCAGTTGCGTCATGTCGCTGGGCACCGCGTCGGGCGCCGCCGTCAGGTCCCGGGCGAGGGTGACCAGCGGGGTGGCCAGGATGCCGTGCGGGTCCGACCGGGCGACCCCGACCCGGACCTGCCCCACGTCCACGCCGAGCCGGACGCCCCGGGTCAACTCACCCACGGCGGACCACCTCCCCGGCGGAACGGGCCAGGGCGGACCGGGTCGGTCCGCCCTGGGTTCCGTGGTGCGTGATCACGCCTCGGCGATCGCCTTCTCGACCGTGAGCAGCAGGTTCGGCGCTTCCGCCGCCGGCAGGCCGCCCCCCTGGGCGACGTCCGGGCTGCCCCCGCCGCGGCCGGAGAACGCCGCCTTGACCAGGTCGTTGGCCGCCAGCCCGCGACCCCGGGCCGCCGCGTTCACGGCCACCACCAGGGACGCCTTGCCGCTGGCACGGGCCGCCACGGCCACCACCGCCGGCCGGGCCGGGTCGATCTTGCCGCGGATCTCCTGGGCCAGGGTCCGCACGTCGTTGCCGGCCGCGCCCTCCGGCGCCTCGGTGCCGACGTACGCCACGCCCCGGACGTCCTTCGCCTGCCCGGCGAGCGCCGCGGCGCCGCCCAGCACCAGCTGGGCCCGGAGCTTGTCCAGCTCCTTCTCGGCGTCGCGCAGCTGCGTCACGGTCTGCTCGACCCGGTCGGCCACCTGGTCGCCGGGCACCCGGAACAGCTCCGCCAGCCGGGAGACCAGCAGGTGCTCGCGGGCCAGGAAGCCGAACGCGTCCATGCCGACCAGCGCCTCGATCCGGCGCACGCCCGAGCCCACCGACGCCTCGGAGAGGATCTTGACGAGGCCGAGCTGCGCCGAGCGAGCCACGTGGGTGCCGCCGCACAGCTCCCGGGCGTAGTCGCCGACCTCGACGACCCGGACCCGCTCGCCGTACTTCTCGCCGAAGAGCGCCATCGCGCCGATCCGGCGCGCCTCCTCCTGCGTGGTGATGAAGGCGTGCACCTCCAGGTCCGCCTGGAGCACCTCGTTGACCTGCTGCTCCACGTCGTGCAGCACGCTCGGCGTCACCCCGGTCGGGGTGTTGAAGTCGAACCGCAGCCGGCCCGGCGCGTTCAGCGAACCCGCCTGGGTCGCCGACTCGCCGAGGAAGTTGCGCATCGTCTGGTGCACCAGGTGGGTCGCGGTGTGCGAGCGGGAGATCGCCCGCCGCCGGCTCACGTCGATCTCCGCATACCCGGTCTCCCCGGCGCGCACCTCGCCGCGCAGCACCCTGGCCCGGTGCACGATCAGCCCCGGCACCGGCTGCTGCACGTCGAAGACCTCGACCTGGCCGCCACCCACGGTGATCAGGCCCTGGTCCGGCTGCTGGCCACCGCCCTCGGCGTAGAACGGGGTGGTGTCCAGTACCAGCTCGATGGTGTCGCCCTCGACCGCCGCGCCCACCTGGGCACCGTCGGCGAGCACCGCGCGGACCCGGGACTCCCGGTTCAGCTCGGTGTAGCCGGTGAACTCGACCGCCCCGCCCGCGTCCAGCACCGACCGGTACGCCGACACGTCGGTGTGCCCGGTCTTGCGGGCCTGCGCGTCGGCCTTGGCCCGGTTGCGCTGGTCGGCCATCAGCCGGCGGAAGCCCTCGGCGTCCACCTGCAGGCCCTGCTCGCCGGCGATCTCCAGGGTCAGGTCGATCGGGAACCCGTAGGTGTCGTGCAGCTGGAACGCCTTGTCGCCGGAGAGGGCCGGCTTGCCGGCCGACTTCGTCTCGGCGATGGCGGTGTCCAGGATCGTGGTGCCGGCGCGCAGCGTGGCCAGGAAGGCGTCCTCCTCGGCGTAGGCGTACTGGGAGATCCGGTCGAACTCCTCCGCCAGCTCCGGGTACGACGGGGCCATGCAGTCCCGGGCCACCGGCAGCAGCTCGGGCAGCGCCCGGTCCTGGTAGCCCAGCAGGCGCACCGCCCGGATCGCCCGACGCATGATGCGGCGCAGCACGTAGCCGCGCCCCTCGTTGCTCGGGGTCACCCCGTCGCCGATCAGCATCAGCGCGGTCCGCACGTGGTCGGCGACCACCCGCAGGCGCACGTCGTCGGGGTGCGACTCGCTGGCCACGTGCCCGGACTGGGCGCCGTACCGCTTGCCGGTCAGCTCGGCGGCCCGATCGAGGATCGGCCGGACCTCGTCGATCTCGTAGAGGTTGTCGACGCCCTGGAGGATGGACGCCATCCGCTCCAGGCCCATGCCGGTGTCGATGTTCTTCGCCGGCAGGTCGCCCAGGATCGGGAAGTTCTCCTTGCCGGTGCCCGGGCCCCGCTCGTACTGCATGAAGACGAGGTTCCAGAACTCCATGTAGCGGTCCTCGTCGACCGCCGGGCCGCCCTCGCGCCCGTACTCCGGGCCGCGGTCGTAGAACAGCTCGGAGCAGGGGCCGCACGGGCCGGGAATGCCCATCGACCAGAAGTTGTCGGCCTTGCCCCGCCGGACGATCCGTTCGGCCGGCACGCCCACCGAGCGCCAGATCTGGAACGCCTCGTCGTCGTCGAGGTAGACCGTCGGCCAGATCCGCTCCGGGTCCAGCCCGTAGCCGCCCTCGGCGACCGGCTTGGTGACCAGCTCCCAGGCGAGCGGGATCGCCCCGTCCTTGAAGTAGTCACCGAAGGAGAAGTTGCCGTTCATCTGGAAGAACGTGCCGTGCCGGCTGGTCTTGCCGACCTCGTCGATGTCCGGGGTGCGGATGCACTTCTGCACGCTGACCGCCCGCCGGTACGACGGGGTCTGCTGCCCGAGGAAGTAGGGGACGAACTGCACCATGCCGGCGTTGACGAACAGCAGGTTCGGGTCGCTGATGGCGGGCAGCGGAGCGGACGGCACCACCGTGTGGCCGTTCGCCTCGAAGTGGGCGAGGTACCGCCGCTTGATCTCCGCCGTCTTCATCGCTGGTGTTCCTCCGGAAAGATTTCTCGGTCGCCGATGCGCGGGTCCTCCCGCAGCTCGGCGAACTGGTCGTCGAACGCCTCGCCCCGGGCGAACGCCTCGTGGATCTCCTGCTCGCGCTCGGCCATCCCGACCCGTACGTCCTCCACGAAGCTACGCAGCGACTCGACCAGGCTGCCAGCGGATTCGGACAGCCCGCTCGCGATTCCGGCCGGCGTGTACGCCTGCGCGGTGCGGGTCGCCTTGCGGACCACCACCACGCCCACGGCCAGGCCGATGCCCAGCCAGAACAGTCGCCTCATGCTCTCATCCCTCCGGCTCGTCGCCGACCCGGCTCAGCGGTTGTCGCGCCGCGCGGCACGGCGCTGCTGCTTGATGGTGTCGCGCACCTCACGCTCGGTCTCGGCGTGCCGGCGGGCCGAGGCGGCCCGGCGTACGCCGTACCCGAAGGCGGCCACCTTGACCAGAGGGTTGGCGGCGGCGGCGGAGACGACGGTCGCCAGGTTCGCCACGTTGGCGGTGACGTTCTGCGCGTGGCTGGTCATGGTGTCGACCTTGGCGAGCTGGAGGTTCACCCCGTCCAGTGAGGTCTGCACCTGCTCGAGGGCGGTGTTGACGTTCTTCACCGTGGTGTTCACGTCCCCCAGCAGCGGGGTGGTCTGCTCGTTGATGTCGTTGATCATCCGGGTCGTGGCGTCCACGGTGTGCCGCAGGCGCAGGATCGGCACCGCCAGCACGAGCACCAGCATCAGGAACGCGCCGGCCGCGATCAGCGCAGCGATCTGTCCACCATCCACGCATGTCCTCCTCAAGCAGAGTTCCGGAACGAACGTCCGGAACGCGCGACCGTCTCCGGGCTCGCCGTCGCTCCGCGCCCACGAGGGGCCGGCGGGAGCGGGCGGGCACGCCAGCCCCAGACCCTACCGTCCGTGATGAAAACCGGCTCAGGACGGTGAGCGTGTCAGTTCCTCGAGCGGATCCTCCGTGAACGTCGGGAAGGGATCCTCACCGGTCAGCGACGGGTCCGTGCTCGGCTGCGGCCGGGTCCGTTCGTCGTCGATCGCGTTGCGGACCTTCACCGACACCAACGAGCCGGCACACGTCCCCGCAGCGGGCGACGCCTCGGTGGACGGCGGGACCGCCGACGCCCCGGCGGCCGGCGGCGCCGCGCAGGTCGGTTCGCGTACCCACAGGTCGAGGGTGAGCTCGTCGCGACGCCAGCAGGTGTACCGGCCCTTCTCCTTCTGCTCCGGGCAGCGGCTGACCTGCCAGGGCTCCCAGCCGTCCCGGCGCAGCGCCGCCTCGTACACCCCGGCGGTCTCCTCCGGCGCGCGCTCCGACTCCACGGTGCGTTCCCGCAGCCGGCAGTCCTGCAGGCACCAGCGGCTGCCGCTGACGTTGTCGACCGTCTGCGCCGACGCCCAGCCGGGCACGTCCAGCTCGTCGAGGGTGTCGAAGACCGGATCGCGGCTGAGCGTACGGATGCCGAAATAGAGCGGGATCGCGCCGAGCAGCACCACGCTGACCAGCACCAGGATGCCCAGCCGGAGCCGGCGCCGCTCGCGCATCTGCCGGCGCAGCTCGGAGCGGGCGCCCGGCAGCCCGCCGGCGGGCTCCTCCTCGTCGGGCCGGCCCGGACCGCCGACCGCTTCGGTGGCCGGTCGCGGACCGGCCGGCGGCACCACCGCCGCCGCGCGGGCGACGCCCACCGGCTCGCCCGGGCGCGGCGCGGCGGACCCGGTGCCGCCGGGCTCCGGCCGAGCGGGCTGCCGCTGCGGCCCGGTGGCCCGGTCGGGGTGCTCGTCGGGGCGCAGGCCCGGGGCGGCCGCGCGGGCCACCGCCGGTTGGCCCGGGGCCCCGGCACGCGGCCCGGCCTCGGACTGGGGACCGCCCCGACGGGGGTCGTCGCCCGGCGGTCGGGCGACGCCCGGACCGGCGCCGTCCGGGCGCACCGCCGCGCGGGCCGGCCCGCCGGGGCGCGCCCCGGGCTGCTGCTCGGGAGCGGCGGGACGGGGGCCGGACACCGCGCCGGTGCCGGCCGAGGACGCGCCGGGGCGTCCGCCCTGGATGGGGGCGGCCCCCCGGGCAGCGGCCTCCGGGCCGGCGGGACGCGCCCCCCGGCCGGGGTGCGGGCCGTCGCCACGAGGGCCCCGGACGGGTGCGGCGCCCTCGGCCCGGGCACCCGCGGTGGGGTGCGGACCGTCGGCCCGCGGACCCGCCGTCGGGTGCGGACCGTCGGCACGCGGGCCCCGGGCGGAGGTGGAGCCGTCGGAGTGGGCCCCGTCCGGCCGGGCGGCAACCGGGCCGGACACCGGCGGGACCCCGCCCGGCCGGGCCGCTCCCCGCGCCGGACCCGGTTGACCGGGTACGCCCTCGCGGGGCGGGGCGGGTGGCTCGGCACCGGGGCGGGCCCGACCCGCCGGGGCGGGGCCACCACGACGGCCGGGAGCCGGCGTGCCCGGGGGCACGGCGGTACGGCCGGCCGGGGTCGAGCGGTCGAGAGTCGGCAGCGCGGGATCGGTGTGCGAGGTCCGGCCCGCCTGGCGCAGCCAGTCCGCCGGCCGTTCCGGCCGGTCGCCGCGGGGCGTACCGCCGGGCGGGGTGGCCCGACGTCCGGTGCCGGGTTCGTCGGCGCGCGGCCGGCGTCGGCCGTCGGAGTCCCGTCCGGCGGGCACGGGGCCGGGCGGGGTGGCGCCGGCGCCCGAGACGGGGGCGGTCGGCGGGACGGGTGGGGCGTTGCCGGTCATCGGCACGGACGGGTCCGGTTCGGCGGCGCGGCGTCGACCGGTGGCCCGCTCCGGGGCCGCGCCCCGGCCGCCTCGGCGCGCGGCGGTACCCGGGTCCTCGCCGCCGGTCGGCTCCGCCGCGGCGCGGCGCCCCCGGCCGGCACGCGGCTCGGGGGCCGCCGGGTCCGGGCGGGGTGGGCCGCTGACCGTCGGGGGACGGGGCCCGCCGCTCACCGGCGTCTGGTCGGGGCGCGAGCCGCCGCTGACCGGGTTCGGGTAGGCCGGGTCCGGCGCGAAGGCCGGCCCGCGACGAGCCGGGTCGGTGGCGTCGGCCGGGCGGCGGGCGCCCTCGCGGGGCACGGTGCGGCGTCCGGAGGCGGGGCCTGCGGCTCGGGGGGCGGGTGCCGACGCCTCGGGGCCGGGAGCCGGCCAGCCGGACGGTGACTGCCCGGACGGTGACTGCCCGGCACCGGCGGCCCGGGGCGCCTGGGCGCGGGCCGCCGCGCCGCCACCGGCACCGGCACCGGAGACGGGGGCGCCGGCGGCATCCGGCTGGGGTCGCTCCGGCCCCCGCTGGCCGGGGCGCGCCGCGGCTGCCGGGCCGGGCCAGGCACCCTCGCCGGGACGGGGACGCTGTTCGGGGGCGGCGGGCCAGCCGCCGCGTACCGGCGGGGTGGCCTGCGGAACGCCCGCATGCGACGCGGGCGGCCCGTCGGCGCGCGCCGGGCGGGGGGCGTCCGGGCCCGGACCGACGACCGGGCCGGGACGGACCGGCCCGCCGTCCGGGCGCGGCCCGGCGGACCCGGGACGCGGGGCAGCGGGTGCGGCAGGCGCGTCGGCGCGCGGGCCGGCGGCACGGCCGGGTGGCGGCGCGTCGGGGCGCGGCGCGGCGGCACGGCCAGGTGGCGACGCGTCGGGGCGCGGCGCGGCGGCACGGCCAGGTGGCGGCGCGTCGGGGCGCGGCGCGGCGGCACGGCCGGGCGGCGGCGCGTCGGTCCGCGGCCCGCGGGCGGGCGGCGGGCCGTCCGGGCTGGGTACGCCCGGCCCCGGCCGGGGACCGGCGGGCGGCGTGGCCGGGCCACGGCCGCCGGCGGGCGCGGGCGGCGTCGGGCGGGGTGGCTCACCGTCCGGGCCGAGCTCGCCCCGCTGCTGCTTGGCGCTACGCAGGTCGTCGATCCAGCCGAACTCCTCGCCGGCCGGCTCCGGCGGCGGCTCCTCGGCCCGGCCCCGGCCCCAGCGGCGTCCCTTGGCGCGGGAGTCACGCCGCTCGTCGGGACCGTCCTCCGGTCGCTCCCCACCACGCGATGTCACTGCTGACCCTCCCCGACGACGGCGTCGCCGTCTTCATCCGCCCCACCGGCGTGCCCCGTACCCGACGGGTGGCGGCCGTTGACCGCCACCGGCGTCGGTTCGTCGGGGCGCGGCGCCGGGGCGGACAGCCCCCGGACGATCCGGCGCAGCAGCGGCAGCCGGGCGGCCACCGACCGCTCCGCACCGTGCCCGCTGGGCCGGTAGTAGTCGGTCCCGACGAGATCGTCGGGAGCGTACTGCTGAGTGACCACTCCGCGCTGGTCGTCGTGCGGGTAGCGGTATCCCGTGCCGTGCCCGAGCCCCCGCGCGCCGGCGTAGTGGGCGTCGCGCAGTCCGCGCGGCACCGGGCCACCCCGGCCGGCCCGCACGTCGGCGATGGCCGCGCCGATGGCGGTGGTGGCCGAGTTCGACTTCGCGGCCGTGGCCAGGTGGATCACCGCCTGGGCCAGGTTGAGCTGGGCCTCGGGCAGGCCGACGTACTCCACGGCGTGGGCGGCGGCGGTGGCCACGCCCAGCGCGGTCGGATCGGCCATCCCGACGTCCTCGCTGGCGAAGATCACCAACCGGCGGGCGATGAACCGGGCGTCCTCGCCGGCGACCAGCATCCGGGCCAGCCAGTGCAGCGCCGCGTCCACGTCCGAGCCGCGCATGCTCTTGATGAAGGCGCTGGTCACGTCGTAGTGGGCGTCGCCGTCCCGGTCGTAGCGGACCGCCGCCACGTCGACCGCCTGCTCGGTGGTGGCCAGGTCGATCCGGCCGGTGCCGGTGGCCACCGCCGAGGCCGCCGCGGCCTCCAGCGCGGTCAGCGCCTTGCGGACGTCGCCGCCGGCGAGGCGTACCAGGTGGTCCTCGGCCTCGGTGTCGAGGGCGAGCGCGCCGCCCAGGCCGCGCTGGTCGGCGACCGCGCGGCGCAGCAGGCCGCGCACGGCCGCGTCGTCCAGCGGCTGGAGGGTGAGCAGCACGCAGCGCGACAGCAGCGGGGAGATGACCGAGAAGTACGGGTTCTCCGTGGTCGCCGCGAGCAGGGTGACCGTCCGGTCCTCCACCGCGGCGAGCAGGGAGTCCTGCTGGGTCTTGCTGAACCGGTGCACCTCGTCGATGAAGAGCACGGTCTGCGGTCCGCCGGCGCGGCGCTGCCGGCGGGCGGTCTCGATGACCGCCCGGACGTCCTTGACCCCGGCGGAGAGCGCCGACATGGCGACGAACCGGCGGTCGGTGGCCCGGGCCACCAGGTGCGCGATGGTGGTCTTGCCGCTGCCCGGCGGCCCCCAGAGGATGACCGACATCGGGGCCGCGCCGCCGACCAGCTGGCGCAGCGGCGCACCGGGCGCGAGCAGGTGGTCCTGCCCGACCAGCTCGTCGATGCTGGCGGGGCGCATCCGGACGGGCAGGGGCGAATCCTCCCCGACCGCCGTGAAGCCATCGACACCGCTCGGACCCGCGGGGGCGCTGGGCGCCGCGGCGGGTTCACCGAGGGAGAAGAGGGCGTCGGAGTCCATCACGAAGACAGTACCGGGCTCGGTCCGCTGCGCCGGAATCGCGCCGCGGGCCGAGCCCGTCCTGATCCGTTGCGGTCAGCCGCGACCCGGCCGCCGACCGCGGTACCAGCGGCCGCCGCCGCCACCGCCCGGGCCGCGGCCGACCCCGGCGAGGTAGAGGGAGAGCAGCAGCAGGCCCAGCATCAGCAGGGTGTGCACGTTGAAGAGGTCGGGGGCGCCGAAGTTGGTGTCCAGCAGGTCGATCAGCAGCGCGAAGCCGAATACGATCGCGGCGAGAATGGCGAGCATCGTTGTCCTCCGGTGGGGGTTCCCAGTAGGTCGGGGCGGGATGTACCCAATCGGTCGGCTCGTCAATCTCCACCGTGGAACGAGCTGCACCGGGCCGCGTTCTAGGCTGGGCGAGTGATCATGGCCGACCAGGAGTTGACGGGCCGCGCGGCCCTCCTCGCCGCCGCCGACCACCACCCGTACGCACGGCACGCGCTGTGGCGGGGCGCGGAGCCCCGGGGCTGGCGACGCGACGGCGCGGTGGTCTGGCTGCTGCCGTCCGGGCCGGGACCGGCGGGCGGCGCGATCGGGGCGCCGGGGCCGGCGGTGGAGGTCTTCACCGACCTCGTCGCCGCCGGCGTGGTCGGCGCCGGGCAGTGGCTGCACCTGCCCCGGACCGGTCCGGAAGCCCTCGCCGGCCGGCTGACCGTGGCCCGGCACGACGAGTGGGACTTCCTCTGGACCACCACCGCCCCGCCGCGCCAGCCCGAGGAGGACCGGGTGGTACGCCTCGGCGAGGCCGACCACCCGGCGCTGAACGCGCTGATCGAGGCGTCCTTCCCCAGCACCACCTCGCGCCCCGGCGACCCGCGCATCGTCGACTGGTACGGCGTCCGCGACGGCGACCGACTCGTCGCCTGCGGCGCGGACCGCAGCCGGGGCGACGTCGGCTTCCTGGCCGGGCTGACCGTGGCGCCGGAGCGGCGGGGGCGGGGCCTCGGCGCGGCGCTGACCGCCGGGATGACGCGGGCGCTGGCCGCCCGCCACGACCACGTGGCGCTCGGCGTCTACACCGACAACGTGGGGGCGATCCGGCTCTACCGGCGGCTCGGCTTCACCGGCACCCTCGCCCGCAGTTCGGTGCACCTGGCCTGAACCGGCGCGCCGGCGGCCCGCTGCTCCGGTCTGCGCTGGAGCCGACCGCCCCGGTCCGCACTGGAGGCGGCCGCCGGGTCCGCACTGGAGGCGCCCCCGGTCGGCACCGGAGGCGGCCGCTCCGGTCGGCCTGATACCTCAGAGGCATCAAGATGCCTCTGAGGTATCAGGCTCGGACGGAGGTCCGCCGCGACCGCGGCCGGCGCGGCGACCGGTCAGCGGACGGGCGCCACCTCCCCGCCCCCGGATCCGGCCGCCGGGACCGGCGCCCCACCGCCGGACGCCGGGCCGAAGTCGGCGGTCGGCCCGACCACACCGGGCTCGGCGGTGGGACCGACCGCGCTCGACCCGGCCGTCGACCCGACGACGTCCGGCCCGGCCGGGCCGGGGTCGGCCGCCGCGCCTGCCGTGCGCCCGGCACGCCAGGCCGGCAGGTAGAGCGGGGCGGCCACGGCCAGCACCACGCCGCCCACCACCATGGCCGTGGTGACGCTGCGGGTGTCGGCGAGGGCGGTGAGCAGCACCGCGCCGATGGCGAAGCCGGGCTGCCCGACCATCGAGTTCAGCGAGAGCACGCTGGTCCGGTACGGGCCGTCGACCTGCCGGTGCAGCAGGCCCGTGTGCAGCGGGTTCGAGGCGCCGTGCACGGTGTAGCAGGCCAGGTAGGCGACCAGCACACCGACCGGGCCGGCGAACAGCCCCATGCCGACGACGGTCACGCCCTGGACGATCCGCAGCAGCGCGGCGCTCGGCGCGGCGCCCAGCCAGCGCAGCAGCAGCGGGGTCAGCGCCGCGCCCGCCGCCGCGGCGAGCCACGCCGCCGAGCTGGCCGGCCCGAGCAGCGCCGCCGCCCGCTCGGGATTTCCGACCACCTCGGCGAGGCGGACCGGCAGCAGCGACTCGAACGTCACCATGCCGAAGCCCCAGAACAGCTCGACGGCGACCAGGGCGAGCAGCACCCGGGAGCGGCGCAGCAGGCCGAAGGCCTGGCCCACCATCCGGGGCGCCTCGACGACCGAGGCGCGCAGCGCGCCGGCCCCCTTGGCCGGGCCGGTCTCGACCAGCAGGAGCAGCAGGGCCACCAGGGCCGCCGCCTGGAGGGCGATGGCGAACAGGACCGGCACGGTGAGGGCGCTGACCGGCCCGACCGGGCCGAGGGCGATCAGGCCACCGCTGAGCAGCGCCCCGGCCGCGATGGTCACGCCGGAGACGGTGCCGGCGAAGCCGAGGCCGGCCTCGTACCCGGCCTTGGGGTCGGCGGCGAGGGTGGCGTCGACGTACCAGGACTCCAGGGGGCCGCTGTCGAGCGCCCGGTAGACGCCCTGCAGGGCCCAGACCAGGAAGAACAGCGCGAAGGAGTCGGCTACCGCGAAGAGCCCAAGCGAGACCAGGCTCAGCGTCCAGGCGGCGACCAGGACGGGCTTACGGCCGAGAGCGTCGGCCAGGCCGCCGGTGGGCAGCTCCAGCGCGAGCACCACCAGCCCCTGCGCGATGGAGACCAGGCCGATCTCGGACAGCGACAGGCCGCGCTCCTGCATCAGCAGGATCATCACCGGGATCATCAGACCGGTGGGCAGCCAGCGCAGGCCGTAGAGGGTGAGGTAGCGGAACCGGACCTGGCGTACGGACAGGATGCTCACCGCCGGCCCTCCAGCATCGGGTAGCCGGCGAGGAAGAGGTGCACCGGCTCGGCGCCCGGCGCGGCCGGGTCCGCCTCGTCGTGGTACCGCTGCATGACCTGCCACACCTCGGCCTTCAGCGCCTCCATCCGGTCCGGCGGGATGACCATGAAGATGTCACCCATGCCGAAGGCGTCCCGCCAGGCCGGCGACCACTCGTGCTCGACGGCCAGCCACTGCTCGGCCCGCTCGACCAGCAGGCGTACCTGGTCGCCGTGGATCCACTGGATGGCCGCCCGGGCGTCCGGGTCGTCGTCGAAGTCAGTCGGCTCCCAGCTGGTGACGTCGTGCGCGGCCTGCCACCAGCGCTGCCGCCCACTGCCCCGGTCGGGGTCCTCGGCGACCAGCCCGACCTCGGCGAGCTGGCGCAGGTGGTAGCTGGTCGCGCCGGTGTTGGTGTCGAGCAGCTCGGCCAGCGCCGTGGCGGTGGCGGGCCCCTTCGTGCGCAGCGCCCCGAGCAGTCGCATCCGCAGCGGGTGCGCCAGCACCCGGACCTGCCGATGGTCGAGCCGGACCTCACGCGGTGTCGCGGCGTTCTCGTCGTTCCCCATGACTGCACAATATCTGTGCACACTTTCTCTGCACAATAGTTATGCAGAGAAAGTGTGCGTGAGCGTGGCGGGAGCGGGTCGGGGTCAGGCCGCGAGGAGTTCGGTGACGCCGCGCAGCCGGGTCCGCAGCAGCGCGGCGGCGCGCGAGGAGTCCAGCCGTACGTCGGTGGGGCGGACCACCCCGGCGGCCGCGCCCGTGGTGGTCTTCATCCCGGCCGGGTCCAGCCCGTACCGGCGGGCCACCAGCAGCCCGAGCCCGGCCCGGCTGACCGCCTCCGGACCGGCGACGTTGAGCGGGCCGGCGTAGTCGCCGTCGACCAGTTCGAGGACGGCGTCGGCCAGGTCGGTGACGTCGACCGGGCAGCGCAGTTCGTCGGTGAAGAGGGTGGCCCGGCCGGCGAGCGCGTCCCGGCAGAGCTGGATCTGCTTGCTCCCCTCCCCCACGATCAGCGAGGTCCGCACCAGCACGGCGCTCGGGTCGATCGCCCGCACGGCGGTCTCCGCCGCCGCCTTCGCCGCTCCGTACGGGTAGATCGGGGTGGGCGGCTCGTCGTCCAGATAGGGCGTCGGGCGCCCGGTGTGCAGCGCGTCGCTGGACAGGTGCACCAGCCGCGCCCCCGCCTCGGCCGCCGCGTACGCGATGTGCGCCGCGCCGTCGGCGGTGACCGCCCAGTCGTCGTACCGGTAGGGGGTGCCGACCACGGCGGTCGGCCGGACCGCCGCGACCAGCCGGCGCACCGCCTCCCGGTCGGTCACGTCGAGCTGTCGGGTCGCCAGGCCGGGCAGCGCGACCGGGTTGCCGTGCCAGGTCCCCACCACCGGCCGGCCCGCCGCGACCGCGCGCCGGCAGATCTCCCCGCCCAGGAAGCCACCGGCTCCCACCACGAGCAGCGTCATCGCGTCCCCCCGTCTCCCCGGCCCCGCCGACCGTCGCCCGCTAGCGGCGGCGGCGAAACGACCGAGAGGTCCACGCCATCATGGCGCAGACCTCTCGGTGACGGGGGTCGGGTCAGACCGGGTCGGCCACCGGGGCGGCCGGGCCGGCGGTGCCGGCGTGCACGCCCGTCGGCGCCTTGGGCTTGGCGTCGATGCCGGCCTCGGTGCGCTGCTGGGCGGTGATCGGCGTCGGCGCGCCGGTCAGCGGGTCGAAGCCGCCCCGGGTCTTCGGGAAGGCGATGACCTCGCGGATGGAGTCCGCGCCGGCGAGCAGCATGCAGACCCGGTCCCAGCCGAACGCGATGCCGCCGTGCGGCGGGGCGCCGTACTTGAACGCCTCCAGCAGAAAGCCGAACTTGTCCTGCGCCTCCTCCGGGGTGATGCCGAGCAGGTCGAAGACCCGCTTCTGCACGTCGCCCCGGTGGATACGGATCGAGCCGCCACCGATCTCGTTGCCGTTGCAGACGATGTCGTACGCGTAGGCCAGCGCCCGGTCCGGCGCCTCCTCGAATCGGTCCACCCAGTCGGCGTTCGGCGAGGTGAACGGGTGGTGCACGGCCGTCCAGCCACCCTCGTCCGTCTTCTCGAACATCGGCGCGTCGACCACCCAGCAGAACGCCCAGGCGCTCTCGTCGATCAGGCCGGCCCGCTTGGCGATCTCGATCCGGGCCGCGCCGAGCAGCTCCTGCGCCTCGCGGGTGTTGGCGCTGGCGGCGAAGAAGACCGCGTCGCCCGGCTTGGCGCCGACCGCGTCGGCGAGGCCGCCCAGGTGCTCGGCGGAGAGGTTCTTCGCCACCGGGCCGCGCGCCTCGCCGGTCTCGGCGTCGAGCACCACGTACGCCAGGCCCCGCGCGCCGCGCGCCTTGGCCCAGTCCTGCCAGCCGTCCAGCTCCTTGCGGCTCTGCGCGGCGCCGCCCGGCATGACCACCGCGCCGACGTACCCGCCGGCGTCGATGGCACCGGCGAAGACCCGGAACTCGGTGCCGCGCAGGTAGTCGGTCAGCTCGGTCAGCTCGACGCCGTAGCGCAGGTCCGGCTTGTCGGAGCCGTACCGGGCCATCGCGTCGTGCCAGGTGATCCGGGGGATCGGCCGGGAGATCTCGTGCCCGGCCAGGTCCTTCCAGAGCGCCGACACGATCGCCTCGCCGAGGTCGATCACGTCGTCCTCGGTGACGAAGGACATCTCGATGTCGAGCTGGGTGAACTCCGGCTGCCGGTCGGCGCGGAAGTCCTCGTCGCGGTAGCAGCGGGCGATCTGGTAGTACCGCTCCATGCCGCCGACCATCAGCAGCTGCTTGAACAGCTGCGGCGACTGCGGCAGCGCGTACCAGCTGCCGGGCTGGAGCCGGACCGGCACCAGGAAGTCGCGGGCACCCTCGGGGGTGGACCGGGTCAGCGTGGGGGTCTCGATCTCCAGGAAGTCCCGCTCGTGCAGCACACCCCGGGCGAGCTGGTTGGCGCGCGAACGCAGCCGCATCGCGTTCGCCGGGCCGCTGCGCCGCAGGTCCAGGTAGCGGTACTTGAGCCGGATGTCGTCGCCGGCCTCGACCTGGTCGTCGACGGGCAGCGGCAGCGGGGCCGCCTCGGAGAGCACCTCCAGCTCCGCGGCGGTCACCTCGATCTCGCCGGTGGGCAGCTCCGGGTTCTCGTTGCCCTCGGGCCGGCGGGTCACCTCGCCGGTGACCCGGACGCAGAACTCGTTGCGCAGCGCGTGCGCGACCTCCTCGCGGAACACCACCTGGACCACGCCGGAGCTGTCGCGCAGGTCGACGAAGATGACACCGCCGTGGTCGCGCCGGCGGGCCACCCACCCGGCGAGCGTCACCGTGGTGCCGGCGTCCGTCGCGCGCAGGCTGCCGGCGTCATGGGTACGGATCACGACTTGCGTCTCCTCATCTGCGGTACACCTCTGCCCTCCGCATTCTGTCAGGCGGCCCAGTCCGCCGATGCCACCGGGCGCGGTTGCCACCACCGGCGGCACCGGCGGTCGCGGTGCCGCCCGCGTACGGTGTGCCGGGTGCGCGTCGTACCCGGTTGGGCCCTGCTCTCCTCCGCCGCCGCCCCGGTCCTGCTGGTCGGCGGCTGGACCCTGGCGGCGACGCGCCAGCCCGGCGGCTTCGACCAGGTCGCCGGCACCATCAGCGCGCTGGCGGCCCGGGACGCCACGGATCGCTGGATCATGACGGTCGGCCTGCTGGGGCTGGGGTTGTGCCACTGCCTGACCGCGGCCGGGCTGCGCCCGCTGCGGCCGGCCGGCCGGCTGCTGCTCGCCCTCGGCGGGCTCGCCACCCTCGCCGTGGCGGCCTTTCCGCTGCCGGCGCAGCAGGGATCGTCCACCCCGCACGGCCTCAGCGCCGCGGTGGCGTTCGGCGCGCTCGCGCTCTGGCCGGCCCTCGCCGCGCACCCGCGCCGGGCGCCCGTCGGCGCCACCGCCCTGACCGCCCGCCGGGGTACGGCCGCCGCGGCGCTGCTGCTGGCCCTGGTCGGCTGGTTCGTGGTGGAGCTGACCACCGGCGGCGCCCGGATCGGGCTGGCCGAGCGGGTGGCCGCCGGCGCGGAGGCGCTCTGCCCGCTGCTGGTGGTGCTGGCGCTCACCCGGCGGACGGCAGGTGGCGCACCCGCACCGCGCTGAGCCCGGCGGCCGGTACGCGAAGCGGGCCGCCGGTCGCCCGGCGGCCCGCTCACGAGGGGTCGATCAGTAGACGCTGACGCCGTAGCGGCTCAGCACCTCGGGGACCGGCTGGAAGAAGGTGGTGCCGCCGGAGGAGCAGTTGCCGCTGCCGCCGGAGGTGAGGCCCAGCGCGGTGCTGCCGGCGAAGAGCGAGCCGCCGCTGTCGCCCGGCTCGGCGCAGACGTTGGTACGGATCAGGCCGGAGACGCTGCCCTCGGCGTAGTTGACCGTGGCGTTGAGGGCGGTCACCGAGCCGCTGCGCAGGCCGGTGGTGCTGCCGCTGCGCCGGACGCTCTGGCCGACGAACGCGTTGCCGGCGGCGGTGATGTCCTGGTAGCTGCCGTTGTAGAGGTAGACGTTGCCCGGCTGGGTGGTGGTCTGGTTGCTGTAGCGCACGATGCCGTAGTCGTTGCCCGGGAAGCTGGTGCCGGACCGGCTGCCCAGCAGGCTGGTCTGCGCGGAGTTGCTGTACCAGCTCGACGAGATGTTGGTGCAGTGCCCGGCGGTGATGAAGTACTTCACGCCCGAGCTGTTGCGCACGTTGAAGCCGAGCGAGCAGCGTCCGCCGCCGCCGGCGTAGATCGCCTGGCCGCCGGAGATCCGCGTGCTCAGCACGCCGGCCTCGGCCTCGATCCGGACCGCGCCACCGGTGCGGGCGGCGGCGGCCTTGACCTTGTCCAGCTTGGCGCCGGTGACGGTGCTGTCAACCGAGACCACGACCTGGTTGGTGGCGGGGTCGGTCCACCAGGCGGTGCCGGGGATCTTCGCGGACCGCTCCAGTTCGGCGGTGGCGGCCTTCAGGGTGGCGGCGCCCCGGGTGACGAGCTTGGGGGTGGCGCCGGCGGCGCGGACCTGACGGGCGGCGGCGGCGTCGGTGACGGCGACGACCATGGTGCCGCTGGCGTCGGCGTACGTGCCGGCGGCGCGGTCGCCGAGGCGGTCGGCCAGACCGGCCGCGGCGTCGGGGGAGGCGGGCGAGGCGGGTGCCGCCTGGGCGGGGGCGCCGAGCAGCGCGCCGGTGACCAGGGTGCCGGCCATGGCGACGGCGGCGATGTGGCGGAGCGATGACCTCGTGGGTCGCATGTAACAACCTCCGGAAGAGGGTGACGGGTCGCGTCACGTCGACGCGCCCGGGGACAACCCGGCCGACCTGGGGAAACCGGCCGAGTGACTGAAGTATTCACATATTTAAGATCGTAAGCAAGACATGGCTTTGCCCGAATTCACCCCGCCGCCCCATGTAACCCTGAAGCAACATTGTGGACACAGAAAGTCGTCTATACGATCTGGCCACCGCAGCACGCCGGCACCCGTGATCCGGAGGCCATCATGACCCTCGCCCGACGCGCGCTGGCGGCTCTCGCCGGCGCCACCGCCCTCGTCCTGCTCGCCGCGACCCCCGCCGTCGCCGATCCCGGCCCGCCGCCCAGCGCGATGGCCAGCCTCGGCGACTCCATCACCCGCGGCTTCAACGCCTGCGGCTGGTACGTCGACTGCACCTCACGGTCGTTCAGCACCGGCGACAACTCCACGGTGAACAGTCACTACCTGCGTATCCGCGCGGTCAACCCGAACATCCAGGGCCGCAACCTCAACGACGCCCGCAGCGGCGCCAAGTCCGCCGACATGTACGGCCAGGCCGGCACCGCGGTCAGCCAGGGCGTCGGGTACGTCACGATGCTGATCGGCGCCAACGACGCCTGCACCAGCTCGGAGTCGACGATGACTCCGGTGGCCACCTACCGGGCGAACATCGACAGCGCGCTCGCCCGGCTCAAGGCGGGGCTGCCCAACGCCAGGGTCCTGGTGATCAGCATCCCGGACATCCAGCGGCTCTGGTCGGTCGGCAAGGGCAGCGGCAGCGCCCGGACCGCCTGGTCGGCCTTCGGCATCTGCCAGTCGATGCTGGCCAACCCGACCTCCACCGCACAGGCCGACGTCGACCGCCGGACCCGGGTCCGGCAGCGGGTGGTCGACTTCAACACCCAGCTCGCCCAGGCCTGCGCCGCGTACGGCCCGAACTGCGACTTCGACGACAACGCGGTGTTCAACTACCCGTTCGCGCTGAGCCAGGTCTCCACCTGGGACTACTTCCACCCCAACACCAGCGGCCAGGCGGTGCTTGCCAGCGTCTCGTACGCCAACGGCTTCGGCTGGTAGCACCGGTGTCCCGGCGCGCGGGCGGCCCGGCCGTCCGCGCGCCGAGACGCGCCCGACGCGGGCCCGACGGCACGCTACCCGGCGGCGGGTCAGTCGACGCGGCGGCGGGCGCCCGGACCCGGCCGGGGCAGCACATCGCGCGGGTCGACCACCTCGTGCCCCTCGGCGCAGTGCAGCTCGACCCGGACCTCCGCCCCGCAGTCGCGGTGCCCGACGCCGAGCGGAGGGCCCTCCGGGTCGGCCAGGTAACGGTCCCCCCAGCCGAGCACCGCCACCAGCACCGGCCACAGGTCGAGGCCCTTCTCGGTCAGCCGGTACTCGTGGCGCAGCCGGCTGCCCGGCTCCCGGTACGGCTCGCGACGCAGCACACCCTGCTCGACCAGGGTGGCCAGCCGGGTGGTCAGCACCTGCCGGGGGATGCCGGTACGGACCCGCATGTCGTCGAAGCGGCGGACGCCGTTGAAGACCTCGCGGAGCACCACCAGGGTCCACCGTTCGCCAAGGACAGCCATCGCCCGGGCGATGGTGCAGTTCTCCACCGACCAGTCCAGTGCCGCGGGTCTCATGTCCACCAGGCTAGGTCTGATTGACAGACTCAGCAACGCGCTGCCAGGCTGAGTCCATGACTCAGACGCAGGACCCGGCGCGCAGCCGTACCTTCTCCTGGTCCG
The DNA here is from genome assembly GCF_029893845.1 of Micromonospora sp. A200. Classification (NCBI taxonomy): domain Bacteria; kingdom Bacillati; phylum Actinomycetota; class Actinomycetes; order Micromonosporales; family Micromonosporaceae; genus Micromonospora; species Micromonospora sp. A200. The sequence goes on from NZ_JARXXY010000005.1 coordinate 112,990, forward strand.
ACCCGGTGGCCGGCGCCGCGCACGTGGGCCGCCGCAGCGGCCTGGAGCTGCTCCGCGCGATGATCGCCGGCGAGCTCGCCGCGCCGCCGATCATGCACCTGATCGACATGGCCCGGATGGAGGCCGACGAGGGTCGGGTCGCGGTCGAGCTGGTCCCGCAGGAGTTCCACTACAACCCGCTCGGCACCGTGCACGGCGGGGTCATCTCCACCCTGCTGGACACCGCCGCCGCGTGCGCCGTGCACACCACGCTGCCCGCCGGCGTCGGCTACACCTCGCTGGACCTGAACGTGAAGTTCCTGCGCCCGGTGACCGTCGCCAGCGGCATGCTGCGGTGCGAGGGCACCGTCCTGCAACGGGGCCGGCGCACCGCCCTGGCCGAGGCCCGCCTGACCGACGCCCAGGGCCGCCTCATCGCCCACGCCACGTCGAGCTGCCTGCTCTTCCCCCTGGACACCCCCGCCTGACCCACCCCTCCCCACGCCCCCGCCCCGCGCCGGGCGTGCTCTTTCCGAGAAAGCGTGGCTATGGCGCGCGGAATGGCCACTCTTTCTCTGAAAGAGCGGCCATCCCCGCGACGGGGTGGGGTGGGGATTCGGGGGCGTCAGGCGCGGGTGGCGAGGCGGGCCTCGCGGGCGGCGCGCTTCTCCTCGAAGCGGGACGCGGCCCGCTCCAGGTCGTCGAGGTGGCCGGCGATCTGGTCGCGGGCGGCCTCGCCGTCGGCGTCCAGGCCGGTGACGTTGAAGACGTCCCACTGCCGCAGCACCGGCTGCACCACGTCGTCGCGGTGCTGGCGCAGGTCGTAGATCCCGGCCAGGGCGATCGCCACCGACTTGCGGGCGAAGCCCTCGATGCCGACGCCGGGCATCTGGAAGTCGGCCACCACGTCGGCGACCGCGCGCATCGCCTGGCTGGGGGCCAGCTCGAAGGCCGCGCCGAGCAGGTTGCGGTAGAAGACCATGTGCAGGTTCTCGTCGGCGGCCACCCGGGCCAGCAACGCCTCGCAGGCCGGGTCGCCGGTGACCCGGCCGGTGTTGCGGTGCGAGATGCGGGTGGCCAGCTCCTGGAACGACACGTACGCCAGCGAGTGCAGCACCTCGTCGCCGTGCACGTTCTCGTAGCCGGCCGACATGTGCGTCATCCGGGCCCGTTCCAGGGCGACCGGGTCCACCGCCCGGGTCACCGTCAGGTAGTCCCGGATGGCGGTGCCGTGCCGACCCTCCTCGGCGGTCCACCGGTGCACCCAGGTGCCCCAGGCCCCGTCCCGGCCGAAGAGGCTGGCGATCTCGTGGTGGTACGAGGGCAGGTTGTCCTCGGTCAGCAGGTTGACGATCAGCGCGGTGCGGGCCACGTCGGGAATCGTCGAGTCCGACTCCGACCATGGCTCGCCGCCGAGCGGCCCGTCGAACGTGCGTCCCTCGCTCCACGGGACGTACTCGTGCGGGAACCACTCCTTGGCGATCGACAGGTGGCGGTCGAGGTTCTTCTCCACCACGGCTTCGAGTTCGAGGAGCAGGGCGGTCTGACTCAGCGGGGCGGTGCTCATGCGGATCTCCCTACGGTGGCGTAACTTACGCTACCGTAGGGCCCCGCGAGCCTACGCGCGAGTAGTACCTCAGCTGACCAGCGGTTTGAGGTCCTCCCGGGGCGGCGTCCACTCCCCCGCCGCGGCGGCGATCTGCTCGCCGGACCGGATGTCCTTCACCTCGTCCGCCGCCCCCTCCGCGCCCGGGAACCAGACGTACGGGATGCCGCGCCGCTCGGCGTACCGGATCTGCTTGCCGAACTTCGCCGCGCTCGGCGACACCTCGGTCGGCACCCCGCGGGAGCGCAGCGCCTCGGCGACCCGGTTGCTGGCCGGCCGCGCGTCCTCGCTGGTGACCGCGACCAGGACGCAGGTCGGCACGGCCCGGGAGACCGAGAGCACGTCGGCGCCGAAGAGCAGCCCGAGCAGCCGGGTCACCCCGATCGAGATGCCCACCCCGGGGAACCGGACGGCCCCGGAGCTGGCCAGGTTGTCGTAGCGACCGCCGGAGCAGATCGAACCGAACCGCTCGTAGCCGATCATCTGCGTCTCGTAGACGGTGCCGGTGTAGTAGTCGAGGCCGCGGGCGATGCGCAGGTCGGCCACGCAGAGCCCCGGCGAGTGCGCGGCGGCGGTCTCCACCACCGCGACCAGCTCCTCGATCCCCTCGTCGAGCAGCGGGTCGCTCACCCCGAGGGCGCGCACCGCGTCGGCGAACGAGGCGTCCGGCGCGGAGATCTCGGCCAGCGCCAGGCACGCCTTGGCCTGCGCCTCGCTCGCCCCGGCCGTCTCGGCCAGCAGCTCGGCGACCCGGGCCGGCCCGATCTTGTCGAGCTTGTCGACCGCGCGCAGCGCCGCCTCCGGGTCGGTCAGCCCGACACCCCGGTAGAAGCCCTCGCAGATCTTGCGGTTGTTGACCTGGATGCGCACCGGCGGGATCGGCAGCGAGCGCAGCGCGTCGCCGATGACCAGCGGCATCTCCGCCTCGTAGTGCGCGGGCAGGGTGTCCCGGTCGACGATGTCGATGTCGGCCTGGAGGAACTCGCGGTAGCGCCCCTCCTGCGGGCGCTCACCCCGCCACACCTTCTGGATCTGGTAGCGGCGGAACGGGAACTGCAGCTTGCCGGCGTTCTCCAGCACGTACCGGGCGAACGGCACGGTCAGGTCGAAGTGCAGGCCGAGCGCGTCGTCGCCGGCCGGGCCTTCGGTGTCGGCCTGCAACCGGCGCAGCACGTAGACCTCCTTCGAGGTCTCCCCCTTGCGCAACAGCTGGTCCAGCGGCTCGACCGAGCGGGTCTCCAGCGGCGCGAAGCCGTACAGCTCGAAGGTGGCGCGGATCCGGTCGAGCACGAACTGCTCGATCATCCGCTGGCCGGGCGTCCACTCCGGGAAGCCGGAGATGGGCGTGGGCTTGCTCATGGCGTACTCCTTGCGTCCCGCGCGCAGCGGCGCGGGGAGGTCGTGGGCGCGGCTACAGGCCGCGGGCGGGCGCGGCCGGGCGCGCGGCACCGTCCCCCGCCACCTCGGCGAGGTACGGGTTGGTCGCGCGCTCGCGGCCGATGGTGGTCGCGGGGCCGTGGCCGGGCAGGACGACCGTGTCGTCCGCCAGCGGAAGGACCTTCTCCCGCAGGCTGGTCAGCATCCGGGGCATGCTGCCGCCCGGCAGGTCGGTGCGGCCGATCGAGCCGGCGAAGAGCACGTCACCGGAGAGGCAGATCTGCTCGGCCTCCCAGGGCGAGCCGGCGCCGGGCAGCCGGAACAGCACCGACCCGCCGGTATGGCCGGGGGCGTGGTCGACGGTGATCTCCAACCCGGCCAGCGCCAGCGTCGCGCCGTCGGTCAGCTCGGCCACGTCGTCCGGCTCGGTGTACGGCAGCCGGCCGCCGAAGAGCTGGGCGAGGTCCGCGGAGAGCCCCTTGGCCGGGTCAGCGAGCAGCTCCCGGTCGTCCGGGTGGACGTACGCGGGGATGCCGCGCGCGCCGCAGACCGGCGCCACCGAGAAGGTGTGGTCGAGGTGGCCGTGGGTGAGCAGCACCGCGGCCGGGTGCAGGCGGTGTTCGGCGAGCACGGCGTCGAGCCGGTCGAGCACCCCGATGCCGGGGTCGACCACCACGCACTGCTCCCCCGGAGCGGTCGCCACCACGTAGCAGTTGGTGCCGAAGGCGTCCGCGGGAAAGCCGGCCACGAGCACGTCCGCTCCCCTTCCGTCGGTACGTCGTTCCCTCCGCAGCCTAGCCGCCGCGGCGAACGGATATCCGTGACCCACCCGTCCCGCACACCCCGTCCGGCACAGTGACGCACTCCGATAAACCCAGCCCCGACCTCGTACACCACATTCCCAGCGGCTACCCGTACACTCTGGCGGGCGTGTGGCGTGGCGCACCTGCTTCACGGGGACGCGAGCGGCCCGACCGCCGGTGACGACCAGGGCAGAGGAAGGGGAGCACGAGTGGCTTCCAGCAGGGACCGGCAGCGCAAGCTGGCACGGGAGAAGCTCGACCGGCAGCTGGCCCGGCGGGCCGCCGCGACCCGGCGGCGCCGGCAGATCCAGGCCGGCGTGGGCGTCGCGGTCGTGCTGGCGCTGATCGTGGTCGGCTCCGCCTGGGCGCTGGGCGCCTTCGACCGCGACCCGAAGCAGCAGGCCGCCCAGGACGTCTGCCTCTGGACGCCGCAGGACGCCGCCGCGAACACCAACCTCAAGGACGTCGGCACCCCGGCCACCAGCGGCCTGCCCACCTCGGGCAGCCGGCCGATGACGATCAACACCAACCAGGGCGGCCCGATCACGGCCGAGCTCGACCTCGCCGGCGCGCCGTGCGCCGGGGCGAGCATCGCCCACCTGGCGACCCGGTCGTTCTACGACAACACCACGTGCCACGAGATCACCAGCGAGGGGGCGCTGCGCTGCGGCGACCCCAGCGGCACCGGCCTGGGCGGCCCGACGTACTCGTTCTACGACGAGAACGTCCCCACCGTGCCCGAGGCGAGCCCCTCGGCCAGCCCGGCCCCCGGCGAGCCGCCGGCGTACCCGAAGGGCACGATCGCCATGATCGGGAACCCGCCGGGCAACAACGGCAGCCAGTTCCTCGTCTTCTTCAAGGACTTCAACCCGGCCAAGCCGACCTACCCGGTCATCGGCCGGGTCACCGGCGGACTCGACGTGATCGAGAAGATCGGCGCCCTGCCGACCGTGGACAATGGGACCGGGGCCAAGGTCAAGCCGAAGACCGACGTGCTGCTCCAGAAGCTCACCGTCGGCGAGCCGAGCACGGCGGCGGCCCCGGCCCCGACGAGCCCGGCTTCCGGCGCCCCGTCGGCCAGCCCCAGCGCCGGCTGAGCCGGACCACACCACCCGTACGCGGCGGCGACCGCGCCACATAGTCCAGGAGGAGTGACCGTGACGTCCACGAGAGAGCGGCAGCGCGCGGCGGCGCGGGCCCGGCTCGAGCGGGAGATGGCCGAGCGCGCGGCCAGGGCCCGCAAGCGCCGGCAGACGCAGGCGATCGTCGGGGCCGCTGCGGTCCTGCTGCTCGTGGTCGCCGGCAGCGTCTGGCTGGCGACGACCCTCGGCGGTGACGACGACCCGAAGCAGGACACCGCGGGCGCCCCGGGCTTCACGCAGTGCGCGTACACCGAGGCGCCGAAGGAGGGTCGGACCGCGCAGATCAAGGACGTCGGACTGCCGCCGGCCCAGCAGAAGAACACCGGCACCCAGACGATGACGATCGACACCAACCTGGGCCCGATCACCGCCAAGATCGACCGCGCGGCGGTGCCCTGCACCGCGGGCAGCTTCACCCACCTGGCCAGCAAGGGCTTCTTCGACAACAGCAAGTGCCACCGGCTGGTCACCGAGGGCATCAAGGTGCTCCAGTGCGGCGACCCGAGCGCGACCGGCAAGGGCTGGCGGGAGACCGACGGCACCGGCGGCCCGGCGTACAACCTGGCCGAGGAGAACCTGCCGACCGACAAGCGCCCCGCGTACCCGGACGGCGTCATCGCGATGGCCAACTCGGGCCAGCCGGGCAGCACCGGCAGCCAGTTCTTCATCGTCTACGGCGACTCGCAGCTCGACCCGAACTACACCGTGCTGGGCACCGTCACCGGCGGCATGGACCTGGTCAAGCAGGTCGCGGCGGCCGGCGACGACAAGGCCTTCGCCCAGCAGGCCGGCGGCGGCCACCCCAAGAAGGAGGTCGTCATCACCAAGCTGGCGATGAGCGACATCCAGGGCTGACCCACCCGTACGACGAAGCGCCCGCCGGCCGAGCCGGCGGGCGCTTGTCGTTGCTGCCTCAGGCCCCCGAGGTGACCCGGTACGCGTCGAAGACGCCGTCGACCTTGCGGACCGCGGCCAGCAGGTGGCCCAGGTGCTTCGGGTCGGCCATCTCGAAGCTGAACCGGCTCACCGCCACCCGGTCGCGGGTGGTGGTGACGGTGGCGGAGAGGATGTTGACCCGCTCGTCGGAGAGCACCCGGGTGACGTCGGCGAGCAGCTTGTGCCGGTCCAGCGCCTCGACCTGGATGGCGACCAGGAACGTGGAGGCGGAGGTGAGCTTCCAGCTGACCTCGACCACCCGCTCGCTCTGCGCCCGCAGGTCCTCGGCGTTGGCGCAGTCGTCGCGGTGCACGCTCACCCCGCCGGAGCGGGTGACGAAGCCGAAGACCGCGTCCGGCGGCACCGGGGTGCAGCAGCGGGCCAGCTTGATCCAGACGTCGCTGACGCCCCGGACCACGACGCCCGGGTCCGCGCTGCTCTGCCGGCTGCGCGGCGGCCGGGTGGCGACGGCGGTCTCGGCGATGTCCTCCGCCGCGCCCTCCTCGCCCCCGTAGGTGGCCATCAGCTTCTGCACTACCGACTGGGCGGAGACCTGGCTGTCGCCGACCGCCGCGTAGAGCGAGGCGACGTCGGCGAGGTGCAGGTCCCGGGCGATCGCCATCAGCGCGTCCGAGGTGAGCATCCGCTGCAACGGCATGCCCTGCTTGCGCATCGCCTTGACGATCGCGTCCTTGCCGGCCTCGATCGCCTCCTCGCGCCGCTCCTTGTTGAAGTACTGGCGGATCTTGGTGCGGGCCCGGGGGCTCTTGACGAAGCCCAGCCAGTCCTGCGTCGGGCCGGCCGTGTCGGACTTCGAGGTGAAGATCTCGATCACGTCGCCGTTGGACAGCGTCGACTCCAGCGGCACCAGCTTGCCGTTGACCCGCGCCCCGATGCACTTGTGCCCGACCTCGGTGTGCACCGCGTACGCGAAGTCCACCGGCGTCGAGCCGGTCGGCAGCGGGATGACGTCACCCTTCGGGGTGAAGACGTACACCTCCTGGCTGGACAGGTCGAAGCGCAGGGCGTCGAGGAACTCGCTCGGGTCCGCCGCCTCCCGCTGCCAGTCCAGCAGCTGGCGCAGCCAGGTCATCTCGTCGATGTGCGCCGGCGGGCCGACGATCTGGGTGCCCTTGTGCTCCTTGTACTTCCAGTGCGCGGCGATGCCGAACTCGGCGGTGCGGTGCATCGCGTAGGTGCGGATCTGCATCTCCACCGGCTTGCCGGTGGGCCCGATGACCGTCGTGTGCAACGACTGGTACATGTTGAACTTGGGCATGGCGATGTAGTCCTTGAACCGGCCCGGCACCGGCTGCCAGTTGGCGTGGATGACCCCCAGCGCCGCGTAGCAGTCCCGCACCGTGTCGACCAGGATCCGCACACCCACCAGGTCGTAGATGTCGTTGAAGTCGCGACCTCGCACGATCATCTTCTGGTAGATCGAGTAGAGGTGCTTCGGCCGGCCGGTGGTCTCCGCCTTGATCTTGGCGGCCTTCAGGTCGGTCTGCACCTTCTGGGTCACCTGGCGCAGCAGCGCCTCGCGCTGCGGCTGGTGCTCCCCGATCAGCCGGTTGATCTCCTCGAACCGCTTCGGGAACAGGGTGCCGAAGGCGAGGTCCTCCAGCTCCCACTTGATCGTGTTCATACCGAGGCGGTGCGCCAGCGGGGCGAGGATCTCCAGCGTCTCCTTGGCCTTCTGCTCCTGCTTGGGGCGGGGCAGGAAGGTCAGGGTACGCATGTTGTGCAGCCGGTCGGCCAGCTTGATCACCAGGACCCGCGGGTCCTTGGCCATCGCCACGACCATCTTGCGGATGGTCTCCGCCTTGGCCGCGTCGCCGAGCTTGACCTTGTCGAGCTTGGTCACCCCGTCGACCAGCAGGGTGACCTCCGGGCCGAAGTCCGCGCGCATCTGGTCGAGGGTGTACTCGGTGTCCTCGATCGTGTCGTGCAGCAGCGCGGCGACCAGGGTGGTGGTGTCCATGCCCAGGTTGCCCAGGATGGTGGCCACGGCCAGCGGGTGGGTGATGTACGGGTCGCCGGACTTGCGGTACTGACCGGAGTGCCAGCGGGCGGCGGTGTCGAAGGCGCGCTGCAGCAGCCGCGCGTCGGCCTTGGGATGGGCGTCCCGGTGGGTGGAGATCAGCGGCTCCAGCACCTCGCTGACCTGCGAGCTCTGCCAGGGCGCGTTGAACCGGGCCAGCCGGGCCCGCACCCGACGGCCGGTCGGCGCGTTGGAGAGGGCGAAACCTCCGCTCGGCGAGGGGTCGCCGACGGTCGGCAGCGGCGCCACGGGCGCGCCGGTGTCGACGGCCTCGGCAACGGCGCCGTCGGCGGCACCCGTCACACGGGCCGGCGGGTTGCTCTTCCGGTCGGTCACCGAGCCGTCAGCGTCGCCTGTCGGGTGCACCGTGCCCTCCACCGGAGGGACGACATCGTGGGACACCGGCCTCCTCACCGCTCGCCGGAAAACACCGGCCGTGGCTCCGGCCGGTCTGGTCCTTCGCCGCCGGACGGGGAACCGCCCGGTCAGCAAAGGGCAATGCTACCCGCACGGTGGGTGCGGTGCCGCTCCGCCGGACGGTCCGCACCGGGTCCGTTCGACGGCATGGGGGTCAAACGGTCAGCAGGGCATGGACCGGGCGTCCGGCGAGCTTCTTGCGGCCCTTCAGGAAGCCCAGCTCCAGCAGGACGGTGAAACCGGCCACCGTGCCGCCGGCCCGCTCGACCAGGTCGAGGGTGGCCTCGGCGGTGCCGCCGGTGGCCAGCACGTCGTCGACCACCAGCACCCGGTGCCCGGCGGTGAAGGCGTCCTGGTGCACCTCCAGGGTCGCCTCGCCGTACTCCAGCGCGTACGAGGCGGCGTACGCGGCGCGGGGCAGCTTGCCGGCCTTGCGCACCGGCACCACGCCCACCCCGGTGGCGTACGCGATGGCGGCGGCGATCACGAAGCCGCGGGCCTCGATGCCGACCACGATGTCGAACGAGTCACGCCCGTGGTACTCGACGATCCCGTCGATCACCTCGCGGAACACCGCACCGTCGGCGAAGAGCGGCATCAGGTCCTTGAACATGACGCCGGGCTTGGGAAAGTCCGGCACGTCCAGCACCCGGCTGGCCACCAGCCGGGCGACCTGCGGGCCGCTGTCCCCCCGTACCCCGGTGCTGTGGGTCTCCGTCACGGTGCTCCCTCCAACGACGACGGCGTCCTCCATGCCGCTCGCACAGCATGAAGGACGCCGTCGGGTCGATTCCTACCGGGTGTCCCCGCCCGGGTTAGCGCCGCTTGGCGCCACCCGGCCGGTTGCCGCCGCCCCCGCTGGGACGGCCGCCCCGGGCGCCGGTCGGGCGCTTGCCGGCGGGACGGGCGCCCACCTTCGGCGCCGTGCCGGCCAGGGCCGCCGCGTCGGAGTCGATCGACTCGTCGGCGCCCTCGGCCGCGCGGGGCGCGCCCTTCGGGGCCAGCTCGCCCCGGGCGATCGCACCCCGCCGGGCCAGCACCCGCTTGTTGTGCGCCTGGATCCGCGGGTCGTAGTTCTTCAGCAGCACCAGCAGCGGGGTGGCCAGCAGGATCGAGGTCAGGAACGCCACCGCCATACCGACGAAGAGCACCAGGCCGAGGTCCTTGAGGGTGCCCGCGCCGAGCAGACCGGCACCGATGAAGAGCAGGCCACCGACGGGGAGCAGGGCGACCACCGAGGTGTTCAGCGACCGCATCAGGCTCTGGTTGAGCGCCAGGTTGGCCGCCTCGCCGTACGTCTGGTTGTTGTTCGCGGTGATGCCGCGGGTGTTCTCCTGCACCTTGTCGAAGACCACCACCACGTCGTAGAGCGCGAAGCCCAGGATCGTGAGGAAGCCGATGATGGTCGACGGGGTGACCTCGAAGCCGACCATCGAGTAGATGCCGGCGGTGAGGATCAGGTTCATGACCAGCGAGGCGATCGCGGAGGCGGCCATCCGCCACTCGAAGCGCAGGATCAGGTAGACCGCCACCACCGCGAGGAAAACGACCAGGCCGAGCAGGGCACGTTCGCTCACCTGTTCACCGAACGACGCGCTCACCTGGTTGGCGCTGATCTGGTCGACCTTGATGCCGAACCTCTCGGCGATCTCGGTCTTGACCGCGCTGGCCTGCTCGGCCGTCAGCTCAGAGGTCTTCAACTCGTACGAGTCGCCACTGGTGCTTCCGACCTTCTGGGTGGTGGCCACCTCGGCACCGCCACCCTCGGTCCGCAGCACCTCGTTCACCTGCTGCTCGGCCTCTTCCAGAGTGCCGACGCTGGCCGGGACCTGCAGGGAGGTGCCGCCGGCGAACTCGATGCCGAGGCTGAACCCGCGCACCGCGAAGCTGAGCACCGCGATCAGCACCAGCACACCGGCCACGGCGAACCAGAGCTTGCGCCGGCCGACGATGTCCAGCCCGGCCTCACCGCGGTAGAGCCGGCTCGCGAGACCACTCTTAGCCATCTCAGGCCTCCTTGACGCGCGAGGTGCGGGGCGAGTCCTGCTCGGCCGACCGGGCCGGCAGGGCCCGGCCGAGACCGCTGACCCGCGGGGACAGGAACGCCCGGGTACGGGCGAACATAGTCATGATCGGGTGCCGGAAGAGGAAGACCACGACCAGGTCCAGCACCGTCGCCAGGCCGAGGGCGAAGGCGAAGCCCTTCACCGTGCCGACCGAGACGACGTAGAGCACCACGGCGGACATCAGGGTGATCGCGTTCGCCGAGATGATCGTCCGGCGGGCCCGGATCCAGGCGCGCGGCACCGCGCTGCGCGGGCTGCGCCCCTCCCGGATCTCGTCCTTGAGCCGCTCGAAGTAGATGACGAAGGAGTCCGCCGCCACACCGAGGGAGACGATCATGCCGGCGATGCCGGCGAGGGTGAGGGTGAAGCCGATCTGCCGGCCGAGCACCACCAGCGCGCCGAAGACCAGCAGCGCCGACAGCACCAGGCTCAGGAAGATCACCGAACCGAGGAGCCGGTAGTAGAAGAACGAGTAGACGATGACCAGCAGCATGCCGATGCCGGCGGCGAGCAGGCCCGCGCGCAGGTGGCTTTCGCCCAGGGTGGCGGTGACGTTCTGCTGCTCCTGCTGCTCGAAGGTCACCGGCAGCGCGCCGTACCGCAGCTGGCTGGCCAGCTTGTTGGCGTCGGTGCTGGTGAAGTTGCCGGTGATCTGCGAGTCACCGGTGAGCACGCCCTGGATCTCGGGCGACGAGACGATCTCGTTGTCCAGCACGACCGCCACCCGGCACTTGCCGTCCTGGCCGAGCGCGGTCTGGTCGCAGGCGCCACCGGTGTTGTTGAACGCCTCGCGGGTCAGCTCGGTCCACTTGTCCTGGCCGTCGCCGGTGAAGTTCAGGCTGACCACCCAGGCGCTGGTCTCATCGAGCACGGCGTTGGCGTCGTCGACGTCGGTGCCGACCACCTTCGCCACGTCGAGCAGGTACTTGGCCGCGCCGTCCTCACAGGCGACCGCCTGCTGCTTCTCGTCCTTGATCGACGCGGCCGGCCGCTTGTCCAGCTGGGCGCAGGTGATGGTCGGGACGTTGAACTGCATCTGCGGCGTCAGCACCGCGATCTCCCGCGGGGAGAGCGCGCCGAACGGCTTGAGCTTCTCCGCCAGGGACGGGTCGGCGGTGAGGTCGGCCGGGGCCTGCAGGGCGCTCGCGGCGGCCCAGGCCGCCGGTCCCACCTTCTTCTCGACGGCGTTGCGCTGCTCCTGGATGCTCTGCGGCACCGGGGCGGCGCTGGCGCTCGGCGAGGCGGCCGGGGCGCTCGGCGAGGCCGGGGCCGAGGGGGTGGCGCTGGCGCTCGGCGCGGGGGCGCCGCCGCCCTGGCCACCGGCGCTCGGCGAGGAGGTGACCTTCGGCGACGCACTGCCCGACGGCGTCGGCGCGGCGCTGCCCGAGGGCGTCGGCGCGGCGCTGCCGGAGGGGGTCGGGGTCGCCGCCGGGGCGGCGACCGCGCCGCTGCCGTCGGCGGCCTTGAGCACCTTCCGGAAGCGCAGCTCCGCCGCGCTGCCGACGTCGGTCAGGTCGCGGTTCTGGCCGGGCAGGGAGATGACGATGTTCCGGTCGCCCTCGGTGACCACCTCGGCCTCGGCCACGCCGTAGGCGTTGACCCGGCTCTCGATGATCTGCCGCGCCTCTTCGAGGTTCTCCGAGGTCGGGGGCTTGCCGTCGATGCTGTTGGTGGCCTCGAGCGTCAGCCGGGTGCCGCCGATCAGGTCCAGGCCGAGCCGGGGCTCCAGCCGGTCCTTCCAGCCGCCGCTGGCGCCGCCCGAGAAGAACACCAAAAGATAGAGGACGACGAAGATGAACCCGAGTACGGCGAGCTGCCGCCCGGGGCGCATCTGTCCCTGAGGTGGTGCCACGGCTGTCCTGTCTCCCTGTAACGGTCGCGCCGCCGGTGGGGGCGGCGAGGTCGGGCCGGGGGTCCGGGCCGACGTGCTCTGCGGGGTCGGCGCCCGGCGGTCGGCACGGCTCACCGCCACCGACGCGGGGGCGTCGGTCGGGGGCGCGTGCCGGCGTCGGGCGTCGACCCACCTGTTCAGTTGTCGCGGTCCGCCCGCCGCTCCGTCAGGAGGGCGGGCGGGACGTTTCACTCCTTGACGGCGTCCGCCGCTTCCTCGGTGACCGGCTCGGTCGACTCGACGCGCTCGGCCTGGTTGACCACCCGGGCGATGGCCGGCCGGGCGTAGCGGGTCTGGACGCCGGGGGCGACCTCGAGCAGCACGGTGTCGTCGCTGACCCCGGTGACCGTGCCGTAGAGCCCGCCGATGGTGACGACCTCGTCACCCGGGGCCAGCGCGGACTGCATGGCCTCGGCTTCGCGCCGCCGCTTCTGCTGCGGGCGGATCATCATGAAGTACATGACGCCGAAGAGCAGGGCGATCATGAGGATCGGCGTGAGACCGCCGACTCCCCCGCCGCCCGCTGCTGCGTAAACCACGGTGTGTGACCTTCCCATTGGCCTCCCGACCGGCACGAGGGGTGCCGGAGCGGAGGCGGATTCTCACGTCCTGTACAGACCGCGGCGAGTCTAATCCCTGCACCTGAGAACGCCGAATGCGGTACAGATCACGTTCACATCACGGCTGATCCGGTGCGCCGGAGAACAGATCGGGCACGGAAGGGGCCTCGGCACCAAATGTACCATTTGGCGGCGTACGGCCCAGATGGTGCCAGGCGGCCTCGGTGGCCACCCGTCCGCGAGGCGTCCGGGCGAGCAGACCGGCCCGGACCAGGAACGGCTCGCAGACCTCCTCGACGGTGTCCGGCTGCTCCCCCACCGCCACCGCGAGGGTGGAGAGCCCGACCGGGCCGCCCCGGAACGAGTCCACCAGCGCGGTCAGCACCGCCCGGTCCAGCCGGTCCAGGCCGAGGGCGTCCACGTCGTACACGGTCAGGGCGGCTTGGGCGGTCTCCAGGTTGACCACGCCCTCGGCCCGGACCTCGGCGAAGTCCCGCACCCGGCGCAGCAGCCGGTTGGCGATCCGCGGGGTGCCCCGGGAGCGACCGGCGATCTCGGTCGCCCCGTCGTCGGTGATCGGCACGCCGAGGATCCGCGCCGAACGGTGCAGCAGCGCCTCCAGGTCGGCCGGGGCGTAGAAGTCCAGGTGCGCGACGAAGCCGAACCGGTCCCGCATCGGCCCGGTCAGCAGACCCGAGCGGGTGGTCGCGCCGACCAGGGTGAACGGCTCGACGTCCAGCGGGATCGCGGTGGCGCCCGGCCCCTTGCCCACCACCACGTCGACCCGGAAGTCCTCCATCGCGCTGTAGAGCAGCTCCTCCGCCGGCTTGGCGATCCGGTGGATCTCGTCGATGAAGAGCACGTCGCCCTCGGCGAGGCTGGTCAGGATGGCCGCCAGGTCGCCGGACCGCTCGATGGCCGGGCCGCTGGTCACCCGGATGCCGGCGCCCAGCTCGGCGGCGACGATATTGGCGAGCGTCGTTTTCCCGAGGCCAGGCGGCCCTGAGAGGAGAATGTGGTCCGGCGGGGAGCCGCGCCGCATCGCCCCCTGCAGGAGCAGGTCGAGCTGGTCGCGGACCCGGTGCTGGGCGATGAACTCCGCGAGCCGCTTCGGCCGGACGCTGGCCTCCGCGTCCAGCTCGGCGTCGTTGACGTACGCCGACACCAGGCCGTCGCCGGTCACCGGGTCACCTCCGCCCGCCGGGCCGGTGCGGTGGGCGCGCTCATCGGGTGCGGCCCAGCAGTCGGATCGCCTGCTTCAGCAGGACCGGCACCGGCGGGGTGTCCCCGTCGACGCTCTCCGCCACCGCCGCCACCGCCTGGTCGGCCTGCCCCGCCGTCCAGCCCAGCCCGACCAGCGCTTGGCGGACCTGCTCGGGCCAGGCCCCGCCGGTGACCCCGGCCGCGCCGTCGGCGCCGACCGGCACCGGGCCGATCCGGTCGCGCAGCTCCAGGACCAGGCGTTCGGCGCCCTTCTTGCCGATGCCCGGCACCCGGGTCAGCGCGGCGGTGTCGGCGTTGGCGATGGCCTTGCGGACCGCGTCCGGGGTGTGCACGGCGAGCACCGCCTGGGCCAGCCGGGGACCCACCCCGCTGGCCGTCTGGAGCAGCTCGAACAGCTGCTTGGCGTCGTCGTCGGGGAAGCCGTAGAGGGTGAGCGAGTCCTCCCGGACGACCAGGCTGGTGGCGAGTCGGGCCGGCTGGCCGACCCGCAGGTCGGCGAGGGTGCCCGGGGCACACTGCACCGCCAGGCCGATCCCGCCCACCTCCACCACCGCGTGGTCCGGACCGGTCGCGGTCACCGTGCCGCGCACGCTGGCGATCATCGAGCTCCTCCTCGTCGTGCCCGGTCGGCGGCGGCGGCCAGCTTCGACCGGGTGCCGCCGCGCCACACGTGACAGATGGCCAGGGCCAGGGCGTCGGCCGCGTCGGCCGGCTTCGGCGGCTCGGGCAGCCGCAGCAGCCGGGTCACCATCGTGGTCATCTGCCGCTTGTCGGCCTGACCGGAACCGGTCACGGCCGCCTTCACCTCGCTCGGGGTGTACGTCTGCACCGGCAGTCCGGCGCGCGCCCCGGCGAGCACGGCGATCCCGCTGGCCTGGGCGGTGCCCATCACGGTGCGGACGTTGTGCTGGCTGAAGACCCGTTCGACGGCGACGGCGTCCGGCCGGTGCTCGGTGACCAGGTCGGTCAGCGACCGGTCCAGGTGCAGCAGGCGCAGCGCCAGCTCGTCGGCCGGGTCGGTGTAGACGACGTAGTAGGCGATCAGGGTGCAGGGCCGTCCCGGCACGCCCTCGACCACGCCGACTCCGCACCGGGTCAGCCCCGGGTCGACGCCGAGCACGCGCACGCCGCCTCCTCCCCCAGCCGCCAGCAGTACGTGTGTTCGACACCCTACTGGTCGGTCCGGCCCGGCATCCCGGGGGACACGCCGGCCGTACCGGCGCGTCGCGGTGGCCCGGACCACGCCACTACATCCGGGCGTGGTCGACCTCGACGGCGACGGTGACGACGTCCCCGTCGTCCTTGCCGGCGCGGATCCGCGCCGGCACCGCCAGCAGCCAGCCCGCCGCCCGGTCCCGCCAGACGCTGGTCGACCAGGTGCGGCCGTCCACGGTGGCGGTCACCGGCACCCGGCCGAACGGGCCGGCGGCGCCCGGCGCGTGGGCGTCGGGCACCGGGGCGAAGACCCACCCGCCCGCGCCCGGCCAGCGGATCAGCGTCGCCCGGAAGGCCGGCCGGCCCGGCGGGCCTTCGTCGGGGCCGCCCGGCGGCACGTGCCCCGCCATCTCCACCTCCCGTCCGCCGAGCCGGCCGAGGGGTGGCCAGCGCGGTGCTCTCACCCGGGCGAGGGTGCCACCCACCGCCGACAGTTCCGGCCCGCGACGGGGCCGGGTCGCCCGTTCCCGGGCCGGCGCCCGCGCGCCCACACAGACCGACGGTCGAGTATGTGTCGCCGCCCCATGTGCCGCCGGCCACACAGCTCGTAACTTCTTGCGCCATGACGGCAGAACCCGTGGCGGTCCCCCACGTCGTACACGTCGACCTCTCCGGTCGTAGCGCCCTGGTGACCGGTGGTGGCAGTGGCATCGGGCGGGCCTGCGCTCTGCGCCTGGCGGAGGCCGGCGCGAAGGTGCTGGTGGTGGACCGCAACCTCGAGGCGGCCAAGGTGGTGGCCGCCGAGGCGGGCGGCCGCGCCGAGGGGGTGGACCTGTCCGACCCGGCGGCGGTGGACCAGCTCGACGCCGACGTGGACATCGTGGTCAACAACGCCGGGCTCCAGCACGTCGCGCCAATCCAGGAGTTCCCCACGGAGCGCTTCGAGTACATCCACCGAGTGATGGTGGAGGCGCCGTTCCAGATCATCCGGCGCGCGCTGCCGCACATGTACGCCCGGGGCTGGGGCCGGATCGTCAACATCTCCTCGGTGCACGGGCTGCGCGCCTCGCCGTACAAGGTGGCGTACGTGTCGGCCAAGCACGCCCTGGAGGGGCTCTCCAAGGTCGTGGCCCTGGAGGGCGCGGCGCACGGCGTGACCGCCAACTGCATCAACCCGGCGTACGTCCGCACCCCGCTGGTAGAGAGCCAGATCGCCGACCAGGCGGCCAGCCACGGCATCGGCGAGGACGAGGTGATCGAGAAGATCATGCTGGCCCGGGCGGCGATCAAGCGGCTGATCGAGCCGGAGGAGGTCGCAGAACTGCTGGCGTACCTCTGCTCGCCGCCGGCGGCCTTCATCACCGGCGCCTCGATCGCCCTCGACGGGGGCTGGACGGCGAACTAGTGGCACCGCGCACAATGAGCGTCATGTCGTCGCCGGTGGAGTTCCTGGAGCTGCTGGCCCGGGAGGCGGCGGCCGTCGAGTTCGAGGGCCCGCTGGTCGCCGCCCGGGCAGCCGGGCTGCCCGCCGACCGGCTGGCCGAACTCGAACAGGCCAAGACGGTGGCGCTGCGCGTCCGCGCGCTGCTGGAACGCCGCCGCCGCCGGGAGACCGAACTCTCCGGCCTGTACGACACCGTCAGCGACCTGGCCGGCCTGCGCGACCTGGACGACGTGCTGCGGGCCATCGTGCACCGGGCCCGGCACCTGCTCGGCGCCGACGTCGCCTACATGACCCTCGACGACGAGGAGCGCGGCGACACCTACATGCGGGTCACCGACGGCTCGGTCTCGGCCCGGTTCCAGCGGCTGCGGCTCCCGATGGGCGCCGGTCTCGGCGGCCTGGTGGCCCAGTCCGGCGCCCCCTATGTCACCGCCAACTATCCGGAGGACGACCGCTTCCACCACACCGGCGAGATCGACGCCGGGGTGGGCGAGGAGGGCCTGGTCGCCATCCTCGGGGTGCCGCTGCGGCTCGGCTCGACCTCGATCGGCGTGCTCTACGCCGCGAACCGCTCGGCCCGCCCGTTCGTCCGCGAGGAGGTGGCCCTGCTGGTGTCGCTGGCCGCGCACGCCGCGGTGGCGATCGACACCGCGCGGTTGCTCGCCGAGACCCGCTCGGCGCTGGAGGAGTTGTCCGCGGCCAACATCACCATCCGGGCGCACAGCAGTTCGGTGGAGCGGGCCGCCGCCGCCCACGACCGGATGACCGCGCTGGTGCTCCGCGGCGGCGGGGTGGAGGACGTCGCGGCGGCGGTCACCGAGGTGCTGGGCGGCGCGCTGCTGGCGCTGGACGCCGAGGGTCGGCTGCTGGCCCGGGTCGGCGAGATCGAGGAGCCGGACCGGGCGGACATGGTCGAGGCGGTGGCCGCGTCGCGTACCGAGGGGCGCAGCGTGCGTCGGGGCCCGCTCTGGTACGCCGCCGTGGTCGCCGGCGCGGAGAACCTGGGCGCGCTGGTGCTGCGCCCGGACGACGACCTGGTCGACGCCGACCAGCGCATCCTGGAGCGGGCCGCGCTGGTGACCGCGCTGCTGCTGCTGTTCCGGCGTACGGTCGCCGAGGCCGAGGGGCGGGTGCGCGGCGAGCTGCTCGACGACCTGATCGCCCGGCCGCTGCGGGACACCGACGCGCTGCGCAGCCGGGCCCGTCGGCTCGGGATCGACCTGGACGCCCCGCACGTGCTGGTGGCGGTCGGCGACGACGCGATCGCCGCAACCGGCTCGGCCCGGCTGCGGGTGCTCTCCTGGGCCACCACGTACGCCTCGACCCGGGGTGGCCTGGCCGCGGCCCGCGACGGGCGGGTGGTGCTGATGCTGCCCGGCCGGGACGCCGGTGGCAGCGCCCGGTCGGTGGCCCGGGACCTGTCCCGGGTGACCGGGCGCCCGGTGACCGCCGGGGCGAGCGGCCCGGCGTGCGGGCCGACGGCGCTGGCCGCCACGTTCACCGAGGCGGACCGCTGCCTCACCGCGCTGGGCGCGCTGGGCCGGGCCGGCGAGGGGGCGAGCACCGCCGAACTGGGCTTCGTCGGGCTGCTCCTCGGCACGGTCGGCGACCAGGGCGAGCGGGACGTCGCCCGGTTCCTGACCGCCACGGTGGGGCCGGTGCTGGACTACGACGCGCGGCGCGGCACCGCGCTGGTGCGGACGCTGGAGGCGTACTTCGGGGTGGGCGGCAGCCTGGCCCGCGCGGCCGAGCAGCTGCACGTGCACGTCAACACGGTGACGCAGCGCCTGGAGCGGGTCGGGCAGCTGCTGGGTGCGGACTGGCAGAAGCCGGAGCGGGCGCTGGAGGTGCAGTTGGCGCTGCGCCTGCACCGGCTGCGCACGCCCGCGAGCTGATCCGGGGCAGGGCCCGACGGGGCGGCGCGGCGGATGATCATGGGGCATGATCGCGCCGTGACCGACCCCGACCAGGAGCCGTTCCGGCGGCTCGCCACGGCCGCCGACCGGGTGTGCCGGCTGGCCGACCACCCGGACGTGCAGGACGAGTACAACCGCAGCGACGAGTATGCGGCGTTCCGGGCGGCCCTGGCGGAGCTCGCCGCGGTGCTGCGCGCAGTGGACCCGGTTTCCCTGCCGTCCTCGCGGCGGGCCCCGACGGTCGCCGACGTGGCGGCCACGGTGCTCGACCTGCCCGGCCTACCGGGACTGGAGGAAATGGCCGACCGGCTCACCGAGGCGCAGGTCGAGCGCGCCCTCATCGCCGCCCTGGCCCTGCCCGACCGGGACCGGCAGGCGGACCTGCTGGTCGCCGCCGCCGCCCGCCTCGACGCCGGGCAGGCGGAGCGGGCGCTGGCGGCGGTGCCCCACCTGGACCGGGCGTCGCAGCAGGCCCGGACGGTGACCGCGCTGCTGCCCCGGCTGCCGGACGAGCGGCGGCCCCGGGCGGCCGCGTTCGCGTTGGCCGCCGCGCGCCGGGCACACCCGTCGCTGATCCTGCCCACCGTCGGCGACCTGGCGCCCTGGCTGGACGCCACCGGGCGGGCCGAGCTCTACGGGATCGCCGCCGCCGAGCAAGATCCGGGGTGGCACCTGCACCTGCTGGCCGCGCACCAGCTGCCCGAGCGGCGGGCCGCGGTGCTGGCCACCGCGCTCGCGCATGAGCACGAGCCCAGCCGGGCCCGGTCGCTGGCCGGGCTGGCGCCCCACCTGGACGACGAGCAGCTCGCCACGGCCGTGGCGGCCGCGCGGGGCATCGGTGACCCGACGTGGCGGGCCACGGCGCTGACCGGGCTGGCCACGGCCCTGGCGGGTGAGTCGCGCCGCGCCGCGGTCGACGCCGCGCTCGACGCCGGCGCCCAGGGCGGCCGGCTCGACTGGCCGGAGCTGCTCCCGCTGCTCACGCCGCACCAGATGGACGCGGCGCTGGCGGCGGTGGCGGCGTCGCCCTACCCGGACGGGGCCGCCGCCGCTCTCGGCGGGCTGCTCCCGCTGCTGTCGCCGGCCCGGTTGCCCGCCGCCGTCGCGGCGGCCCACGCGATCCGGGACGACCCGACCCGTGCCGTCGCGCTGGCCGAACTGGTGCCGGCGCTGCCGGCGGAACTGCGGGCGACGGCGGTGGCCACAGCGACCGACGCGCTGGTGGCCAGCCCGGTGTACGGCTGGTTCAACCCGCTCGGAGCGCTGGGCCCGCACGCCACCCCGGCGCAGCTGGCCCGGCTGTGGGCGGCGGCGCTGGCCGGGGAGGACGGCTACCCGCAGGGCGCCCTCGCCGCCCTCGCCCCGTACGTCGACGCGGAGCGGCGCGAGCAGGCGCTACGCCTCGCGCTGGGCTATGAGCCCGCGCACCGGGCCGAGGCGCTTAGTGGGCTGGTCCCGCAGCTGGACGAGGCGCAGCGGTCGCGGGCGTACCGGGCGGTGTCGGAGATCGACGACCCGTCCACCCGGGCGGTCGGGCTGGCCGGGCTGGTCGCGTACCTCTCCCCCGCCGACGCCGCCGAGGCGACCGAGGCGGCGCTCACCACGGCCGCCGGCCTGCGCGACCCCGTGGCCCGGACCCGGCTGCTGACCGACCTGGCCCGGCGGCTCGGCAGCCCGGCCCGGGACACGGCGCTGGCCTGGGCGTTCGCCGCCGCCCGAACGATCGGGGCGGAGCAGCGGGGGCCGCGCTTCCCGGCCCTCACCGACCTGGTCCCGCTGCTCGCCGACGGCTGAGCGGTCAGCGGGCCCGGATGCCCTCCAGCACCGCGTCGACGACCTTCTCGGGCAGGATCAGGTCGTCCAGCTCGGGATGCCAGCGCAGCATCCGCTGGATCAGCATCGGCCCGGTGAGCAGCGCCATCGTCACCTCGACGTCGAGGTCGGCGCGGAGCTCGCCGGTGCGGATCCCGCGCCGCAGCACCTCGCGCATCAACTGCCGGCGCGGCTCGATGATGTTCTGGTAGAGCTGGAAGTGGTCCGGGCTGCGGTTCACCTCGGGCACCAGACAGGGCATGATCTTCGCGGCGCGCGGGTCGATGTTGTGCCCGACGGCGCCGACAATCAGCACCAGGTCGTCGCGGACGGAGTGCCCGGCCGGCTGCGGCAGGACCCCCTTGAGCCGGCGCAGCGCGTCGAGCAGCAGCGCATCCTTGCCCGGCCAGCGCCGGTAGATGGTGGCCTTGCCGACCCCGGCGCGGCTGGCGATCGCCTCGATCGACAGCGCCTCGATGGTGCTGCCCTCGGCGAGCAGATCGAGGGTGGCCTCGATGATGGCCTCGTCCGCGCGGACGCTCCGCGGTCGCCCGGGCGACCGCGGAGCATCTGCGGTGGAAGTCATGTCGGACATTATCCCCGAACCTATGCCGTTCCGGCCAACTCCGGTTCGCCCACCACCGGCGCGGCGGCGGGCGCTTCCGCGGCCCGGCCCGGCATCCAGCGCAGCACGATGAGGATGCCGAGGGCGGCCACCACCGCGGACAGCGCCGCGGCCCAGTGCATGGCCGAGACGAACGAGTCGTTGGCCGCCGCGATCAGCTTCGGCGCCGCCGGCCCGAGTTGTCCCGCCGCCGCGTACGCGCCGGAGATGGACTCGTTGGCCGCCTCGCGGGCCGGGGCGGGAAGCCCGTCGACCGCCGAGGCGATGTCCTCCCGGTAGACCGCGGAAAGCACCGAGCCGAGCACGGCCACGCCCAGCGCGCCGGCGACCTGCCGCACCGTGTTGCTGACCGCCGAGCCCACGCCCGCCTTCTCCCGGGGCAGCGCCGACATGATCGACTCGGTGGCCGGCGGCATGATGTTGGCCATCCCGGCGCCCTGGAGGAAGAAGAACACCAGCACCACCCAGATCGGTGTGCTCGCGTCGACGAAGGCGAACGCGCCGAGCGCCAGCACGGTCAGCACCAGCCCGACCACCGCGACCGCCTTGCCGCCGTACTGGCGGACCATGGCGGCACTGCGCGGCGCGAAGATCAGCTGGGCGACGGCGAAGGGCAGGAAGAGCAGACCGGTCTGCAGCGGGCTGTAGCCACGGACCAGCTGGAGGTAGAACGAGCTGAAGAACATGACGCCCATCGCGGCGAAGAAGATCAGGCCGACGATGGCCACCGGCGCGGCGAAGCGCGGCACCCGGAACAGCCGGACGTCCAGCGACGGGTGCTCACTGCGCCGCTCGTGGGCGACGAACCAGGCCAGCACCGCCAGGCCGCCGACGATGGACGCCCAGACCACCGGCCGGTCGAAGCCGTGCTCGCCGCCGTCGATGATGCCGTAGGTCAGCGCGACCAGACCCACCACCGACAGCAGCACGCCGAGCAGGTCCACCCGGCCCGGCCGGGGGTCGCGGGACTCCGGCACCAGCAGCGCCACCAGGACCACGCCGGCCGCCACCACCGGCACGTTGATCAGGAAGACCGAGCCCCACCAGTAGTGCTCCAGCAGGGCGCCGCCCAGGATCGGGCCGATCGCCACGGCGAGGCCGACGGCGCCGGCCCAGACGCCGATCGCCCGGCCCCGCTCGCGCGGGTCGAAGACGTTGGAGATGATCGACAGGGTCACCGGCATGATCGCCGCGCCGCCGACGCCCATCAGGGCGCGGGCCGCGATCAGCTGGCCGGGATCCTGCGCGTACGCCGACAGCAGCGAGGCCAGACCGAACAGCACCAGCCCGATCAGCAGGAAGCGGCGGCGACCGAAGCGGTCACCGAGCACGCCGAAGGTGAACAGCAGCCCGGCGAAGACCAGCGTGTAGGAGTTGATCGACCACTCCAGCTCGCCCTGGCTGGCGCCGAGGCCGTGCACCGGGTCGGCGAGGGTGCGCAGTGCGACGTTGAGGATGGTGTTGTCGAGGACGACGACGAGCAGGCTGATCACCAGCACCGCGAGGATCCCCCACCGCCTCGGATGTCCGGTGTTCTCGTGCGGTTCCATGTGTCCGGTTCTCCCCCCGGCGTGCCCGTACCGTGAATTACGATACGAGTCAGACTCGTAACGAGCCTGAGCGTACGGGCCCGAGTTTCGATACGGAACCGGACCGTTTCGTATGTGTCCGGCGTCACTCTCCGTGCGTCATGTCGAAGCCGGCCGGGGCCTCGCGCCTTCGGGCACGGTTTGCGCGTGTCGGGCTGTCCCGCGCCCCCGTCACCGCGACACGCCGCGAACCGCGCGGCGAGAAATGGTTGCAGGCGCGCAGCGCGGAATGTCCGATTCGGGGGCCTACTCGGCGCGCCCGGGATGTCCGTTCTGAGGCGGCGAGTGACGGGCCGTCCGGTGACCGGGGGCACCCCGGCGGCGGAATGGTGGCCGGGCCGGTGTCGTTACATCACCTGGACGATCGCAGCAGCAAGCCCGCTGGCCTGGCCCGATACATGGGGCCGCCCGGGATGCCGGGCCCCCGGAATGATGGTGGGCCGGCGGTCGTTACACATGGACCCGGCGCCGTGAGCCCCCCGCTTGCGAAGCCTGCCGGGCGAAGACTTTCCCCTTTGATCTTTGAGCGCCGTCGTGGTGCTTGCGCGTGTCCGACCCCCCTTTGGGCACGTCGCCAACCCCCGAATGGAGCCACTCTGATGAACACCACCATTCTGCGCAAGAGCGTTCTGGGTATTGCTGGTCTGGCTTTCGCCGGTGGCGTCTTCGCCGGCCCCGTCACCGAAGCCCACGCCAACCCGGTCGACGCCAAGGCGGTCGCCGTGGTGCAGGCCGACAAGCCCGGTGTGGACAAGAGCAAGCTGATCCCGCACGGTGTGCAGGGCAAGCAGTCGCACATCGACCTGGGCGACGAGCAGACCGCCAACGTGAAGGCGATCATCGCGGCGACGAAGAAGTCGGGCATGGACGAGCGGGCCGCCGTGGTGGCGATCGCGACCGCGCTGCAGGAGTCGAAGCTGGAGAACCTGGGTCACCTGGGTGACCGGAACGACCACGACTCGCAGGGCCTGTTCCAGCAGCGCCCGTCCAGCGGTTGGGGCACCGTTGAGCAGATCACCGACCCGGAGTACTCGACGATGGCGTTCCTGAAGGGTCTGAAGCAGGTCGACGGTTGGCAGGACATGCCGCTGACCGAGGCCGCGCAGACGGTGCAGGTCTCGGCCTACCCGGACCACTACGCCCAGTGGGAGAAGCAGGCCGCCGACCTCGTCGCCAAGCACTGGAACAACTGACACGTGAACGATCAACGCTGGCCGGCACCCCCGAACCCGGGGTGCCGGCCAGCGGCATGTCTAGGGCGATCCACCCCGCAGGCGGCGACGGCGGCGGCGAAGGTGGTGAGGCGTGCCGACGGCGGCGGGAACGGCTCGATCCAGCCGGGCCCCGCGCCGAAGAGGCGTACCCGGGGAAAGTCGCGCCCGAAGCGGACCAGGCGGTACGCGCGGCCGGTGAGCGGGGTCTGCGACCAGACCAGGACTGTGCGGGCGGACCCGCACCACGGCGGCGGCCAGTGCGGCCCACGGCAGCGCGGGCCCGAGCAGCAGGCAGCCCCGGCCCTGCTCGCGCAGCGCGGCAGCGAGCGCGTGCAGCCCGAGGCAGTGCGCCTCCTGTTCGGCCCCGGCGAGCAGCACCCCGTCCGGCGGCAGGGGCCGACCCCGGTCCCGGCGGTAGCCGTCCAGGCCGATCCGGACGCCCTCGGAGAGCGCGTGTTCGACCGCGATCTCGGTGGCGCTGTGCCCCCGCGGTCCGCCGAGCAGCGGTCGGCGGACCCGCTCCCACACCGGCGCCACGCCGGCCTCGGCGGCGAGGTCCCGCACCAGCGCGGCGATCCGGTTGGCGTCGAGGTCCTCGGCGGCCACCGCGAGCCGCTTGCGGGCGGCCTCGACGGCGTCGGCCGGCATCGGTTCGGTCAGCACCAGACGTACCCCCGGGTGTGCGATCACTACCAGGGGGTTCGCTGGGACGGCGCGGTTCGGATGCGCCGTCGCGGGACGTCATCTGCGGCGGGCGGCCATCCAGCGCAGCGCCAGGGCGGAGAAAGTGCCCCACAACCCGCGGCGGAACAGCAGCACGACCAGGACGAAGATGCTGCCGGTCACCAGGCCGATCGTCTCGAATCCGGAGAACGACAGCCAGTCCTCCAACCGCACCACCACGGCCGCGCCGAGCACCCCGCCCCACAGCGTGCCGATGCCACCGAGCACGACGACGATGACCGCCTTGCCGGAGGTGGTCCAGTGCAGCACGTCGAGGGAGACGAACCGGTGCCCGACGGCGAAGAGCCCGCCACCGAGACCGGCGATGAAGCCGGAGAGCACGAACGCGGTCAGCTTGTAGCGGTGCACCGGGTAGCCGAGCGCCCGCGCCCGGGCCGGGTTGTCGCGGATGCCGACCAGCACCCGGCCGAACGGCGAGTGCGTGATCCGCCAGGCGGCGGCCAGGCCGAGCAGCACGATCGGCAGGATCGCGTAGTAGAAGTAGTAGTCGTCGGTCAGGTCGAGGCCGAACAGCGACCGGGGCACGCCCTGCAGGCCGTTCTCGCCCTTGGTGACCGAACGCCACTCGTTGGCCACGTAGTAGACCATCTGCGCGAAGGCCAACGTGACCATGGCGAAGTAGATGCCGGTCCGCTTCACCGCGAGGTAGCCGATGGGCAGCGCGAGCACCGCCGCGCCGAGCGCCCCGGCCAGCACCGCGACCGGGAACGGCAGGCCGGCGTGGATGGCGACCAGGCCGGTGAGGTACGCCGAGGTGCCCCAGAACGCCGCGTGCCCGAAGGACATCAGCCCGGTGAAGCCGAGCAGCAGGTCCACCGACACGGCGAAGAGCGCCCAGCAGAGGATGTCCACCGCCACCGCCGGGTAGAGCCCGTTGGGCAGCCAGATCGCGGCGGCCAGCCCGGCGGCGAGCAGCGCGTACCGGACCCAGCCGGGCGCGCGGGCGACGGCGAGGAGCCCGGACGGCGGGGCCGGCCGGCTCGCCTCGGCCGGGGTGTCGACGGTGCTGGTCATGCCGGTGCCTCCTCACGGCCGAACAGCCCGGCCGGCCGCCAGAGCAGCACGGCGGCCATCACGACGAAGACGATCGTCTGGGACACGATGGGGAACTCGGACAGGTACGCCTCGCCCCACGCCTGCACCAGACCGATGCCGAAGCCGGCGGCGACCGAGCCGAAGATCGAGCCGAGACCGCCGATCACCACCACCGCGAAGACCACGATGATCAGGTCGGCGCCCATCAGCGGGTTCACCGCCCGCATCGGGGCGGCGAGCACGCCGGCGAGCCCGGCCAGGCCGATGCCGAAGCCGAAGACCGGCGTCACCCACCGCCCGACGTCGATGCCGAACGCCCGGGTCAGCTCCGGCCGCTCGGTCGACGCCCGGACCACCATGCCGATCCGGGTACGGGTGAGCACCCACCACACCGCGACGCAGAGCAGCACCGCGAAGCCGAGGATGAAGACCCGGTACGTCGGGAAGTCGAAGAGTCCGAAGTCGACCGAGCCGCTGAGCTCGTCCGGGGTGGCGTACGGGCTGGACTGCACGCCGTAGCGGGTCTTCACCAGGTCCTGCAGGATCAGCGTCAGGCCGAAGGTGAGCAGGAAGTTGTAGAGCGGGTCGAGTCGGGTGAGCCGGTGGATGACGGCCCGTTCCAGGATCATGCCCACCACGGCGAGCGCCACCGGCATGATCACCAGGGCCGCCCAGAACGGCACGCCCGCCTCGGCCAGCAGCACGTACGCGCCGAAGGCGCCGAGCATGTAGAACGCGCCGTGGGCGAAGTTCACCACCCGGAGCATGCCGAAGATGACCGCGAGCCCGAGGGCGAGCAGGGCGTAGAACGCCCCGCTCACCAACCCGTTGAACGTGTTCTGGAGGAAACCGGTCACAGCTTGCAGTCCGGGGACGGGGCGCGGAACGCCTCGGCGGCGGGGATGGTCTTGAGCACCTTCACGTAGTCCCAGGGCTCGGCGACCTCGGCCTGCGGCTTCACCTGGGCGAGGTACGCGTCGTGGATCACCCGGTGGTCCTCGGCGCGGATCTTGCCGTTGCGCAGGAAGACGTCGTTGACCTCCTTGCCCTCCAGCCCCTTGACCACGGTGTCCGCGTCGTCGGTGCCGGCGGCCTGCACGGCCTCCAGGTACTGCATCGCCGCGGAGTAGTTGGCGGCGTGCGCGAAGGACGGCCGGGTGCCGGTCTCCTTCTGGAACCGGTCGGCGAACTCCCGGTTCTGCTGGTCGAAGTTCCAGTACCAGGCGTCGGTGTAGGTGGTGCCGGCCAGCGCGGCCGGGGTGAGCGAGTGGATGTCGGTGATGAACATCAGGCCGACCGCCAGGCCGACGCCCTTGTCCCGCAGCTTGAACTCGTTGTACTGCTTGACCACGTTGACCAGCTCGGCGCCGGCCTGCATGGTGCCGAGCACCTGCGGCTTGGGGTTCAGCGTCGGCGCCTTGAGCAGGAAGGTCGAGTAGTCGCCGGTGGTGTTCGGGAACGGCGCGCCGTCCTTGCCGACGACCGTGCCGCCGGCGGCGGTGATGGCGGTGGAGAAGCTCTTCTCCATGTCCTGCCCGAAGGCGTAGTTCGGGTAGAGGATGTACCAGTTCTTGCCGACCTGCTCGGTGGTGGTCTTGCCGGTGCCGTTGGCCAGCATGTAGGTGTCGTACGCGTAGTGGAACGTGTACTTGTTGCAGCTCTTGCCGGTCAGGTCGGTGGTCGCCGCGCCGATGTTGAAGTAGAGCTTCTTCTTCTCCTTCGCCACGTCGGCGACCTTCAGCGCGGCCGACGAGGTGGGCACGTCGAGGATCAGGTCGACGCCCTTGCGGTCGTACATCTCCTGGGCCTTGGCGTTGGCCACGTCCGGCTTGTTCTGGTGGTCGGCGGTCTCCACGGTGATGTCGGTGGTCACCGCCTTGTCGCCGTGCTTGGCCTTGAAGTCGGCGATGGCCATCTCCACGGCCTTGACCGAGTTCTTCCCGGACAGCTCCGAGTAGGCCCCGGACTGGTCGTTGAGCACGCCCAGCACGATCTTGTCGCCGGTCAGCTTCTGGTCGCCGCCGGACTGGGGGCCACCGCCGCCGCAACCCGCGGCCAGCACCACCGCCGCCGAGGCGGCGGCCACACCCACGCTCCTACGCATGTCAATCCCCTTCGTACCGCGCGGACACCGCGCGGGTCAGCCGTCGAAAATTCAGATACCGAGGTACGCCAGCAGCTCGCGCTCCCGCGAGCGCACCTCGGAGTTCGCCATCGCCTCCACGACGCGTCCCTCGGCCAGCAGGTAGTGCCGGTCGGCGACGCCGGTGGCGAAGTGCAGGTTCTGCTCGACCAGCAGCACGGTCACCCCGTGCTTCTTGGCCTCCCGCAGCAGGTCGCCGACCTGCTGCACGAGCAGCGGCGACAGGCCCTCGGTGGGCTCGTCGCAGAGCAGCAGCCGGGCGCCCATCCGCAGCACCCGGGCCAGGGCGAGCATCTGCTGCTCGCCGCCGGAGAGCATGGTCGCCGCCGAGTCGCGCCGGGAGTACAGGGCGGGGAACGCCTCGTACACCCGCTCCAGCGGCCACGGGTCGGGGCCGACCCGCGGCGGCAGCGTCAGGTTCTCGGTGACGCTGAGGGTGGCGTACGCGCCCCGGTCGTCGGGCACCCAGCCGAGGCCGAGCCGCGCCCGCTTGTACGCCGGCAACCGGCTGATGTCCCGCCCGTCCAGCTCGACGGTTCCGCGCTGGCCGGGGTGCAGCCCCATCACGCAGCGCAGCAGGGTGGACTTGCCGGCGCCGTTGCGCCCGACCAGGGTGACCACCTCGCCGGCGGCGACCTCCAGGCTCACCTCCCGCAGCACCTGCGCCTCGCCGTAGAAGGCGGAGAGGGTGTCAATGCGCAGCATCAGCGGCTCCCAGGTAGGCGGTGATGACCCGCTCGTCGGCGCGGACCTGCTCGTACGGGCCCTCGACCAGCACCGTGCCGGCCTGCAGCACGGTGACGGTGTCGGCGAGGCGGCCGACGACGCTCATGTTGTGCTCGACCATCACCACGGTGCGGCCGGCCCGAACCCGGGCGATCAGCTCCACCGTGCGGTCGACGTCCTCCAGCCCCATCCCGGCGGTCGGCTCGTCGAGCAGCAGCACCTTCGGATCCAGGGCGAGGGCGATGGCCAGCTCCAGGGCGCGCTTGCGCCCGTACGCCAGCGCCTCGGCCGGGGCCTCGGCCAGCGCGCCGAGCCCGACCATGTCCAGCAGTTCGTCGGCCCGCTCCCGGTAGCGGCCCATCAGCTTGGCCGACCGCCAGAACCGCCAGCCGAGCCCGCTCGAGCTCTGCAACGCCAGCTCGACGTGCTCGCGGGCGGACAGCTGCGGGAACAGGCTGGTGATCTGGAACGAGCGGGCCACCCCGAGCCGGGCCACCTGCTCCGGGGGCAGGCCGGTGACGTCCCGGCCGTCCAGCTCGATCCGACCCTCGGTCGGCGGCAGGAAGCCGGTGAGCAGGTTGAACAGGGTTGTCTTGCCGGCACCGTTGGGGCCGACGAGCGCGTGCACGCTCTCCGGGGCGATGTCGAGGTCGACGTGGTCGACCGCACGGAAGCCCCGGAAGTCACGGGTCAGCCCGCGCGCCGACAGGAGCGCTTGCCCGGCCATCGCCTCATCCTCCGCAGGTAACTGGCGACGACCGGGTCGGTGACCGGGGTCACAGGGCCGTCGCGTGGAGGAAACCTACGGGGAACGGCCGGAGTCCAGCCATGTCGGTCCACCACACTTTCCGGCCGGTCGGCGCGGGGCCGGCCGACATGAGCACCGGTCGGGAGCCGTCCGCAGGGGATCGACAGGCGTGAGCGGATGGTCTGGGAGACCGCTCCCATGTGGCCCGGCCACCTGACCTGCGGGGGGCGTGGCGGGCGTGGCCGACCACGCCCGCAGGGGGCGGCCGGCCACACCACTGCGCCCGGGACTCCGACGGCGGCCGGGTCAGTCGGGGAAGGTGACCACCCAGCGGGCGCCCTCGCCCCGGGCGAGCCGGTCGAACGCCTCCGGCGCCTCGTCTAGGGTGACCAGCCCGCTGATCAGCGGAGTCAGGTCGAGCGTGCCGTCGCCGACCTCGCGGGCCAGGCCCGGCACCTCCCGGTCGGGATCGGACGAGCCGTACACCGAGGAACGCAGCGTCCGGGCGGAGTGGAAGATGTCCAGCGCGGAGAGGCTGACCAGGTCGTCCTTGCCGCCCATGCCCACCACGGTGACCGCTCCCCCGCGCCGGGTGAGCCGCCAGGCCGTCCGGATGGTGGCCGCCCGCCCGACGCACTCGAAGGCGTGGTCGACGCCACGCCCCTCGGTGAGCGCCCGGATCTCCTTCGACAGCCGGTCGTCGGGCGCGAGGAAGTGCGTCGCCCCGGCGGCGAGGGCCAGATCCCGCTTGGCCTCGGCCACGTCGATCGCGACGATCGGGGCGGCGCCGGCGGCCCGGGCGGCGGTGAGCACCGACAGGCCGACCCCGCCGAGGCCGATCACCGCGACCGACTCGCCGGCGGCGACGCGGGCGGTGTTGCGGACCGCGCCGGTGCCGGTGAGCACGGCGCAGCCGAGCAGCGCGGCCCGCTCCGGCGGCAGGTCGTCGGGGACGGCGACGACGGCGGCCTCGGGCACCACCACCTCCTCGGCGAACGCGCCGAGCCCGAGCGTGACGTGCAACGCCTCACCGTCGGCGGTCTCGCCGCGCGGCACGGCCGGGGCGGTGTTGGCGGCGCAGAGCCACGGCTCGCCGTGGCGGCAGTGCCAGCACCGCCGGCAGGCGGGCGCCCAGTTGAGCACCACCTGCGTGCCGACCGGTACGGCGGCGCCGGGGCCGGCCTCGACCACCACGCCGGCCGCCTCGTGCCCCAGCACCAGCGGGTACGCGGGTGCGAGGGTGCCGTTGACCATGGACAGGTCGGAGTGGCAGACGCCGGCGGCGCGGACGCGGACCCGCAGCTCGCCGGGGCCGGGCGCGGGCAGGCGGATCTCCTCGACCCGCAGCGGCGCGCCGGGCGCGCGGGCGACCAGCGCCCTCACCGCTGGATCGCCTTGATCTCGCGGAACTCGTCGATGCCGTACGGGCCCAGCTCCCGGCCCAGGCCGGACTGCTTGTAGCCGCCGAACGGCGCCCGCGGGTTGAACGCGCCGCCGTTGACGTCCACCTGGCCGGTACGCAGCCGCCGGGCCACCGCCAGCGCCCGGTCGGCGTCGGCGGACCAGACCGCGCCGGCCAGGCCGTAGCGGGAGTTGTTGGCGATGGCGACGGCCTCGTCGTCGTCGCCGAACGGGATGACGGCGAGCACCGGGCCGAAGACCTCCTCCTGGGCGAGCGCGCTGTCGGGGTGCACGTCGGCCAGCACGGTCGGGGCGACGAAGTGCCCCCGGGGCGGCAGCGGGGCGTCCGGGCCACCGCAGACCAGGCGCGCCCCGTCGGCGAGGGCGCGCTCGACGTGGCCGCGTACCCGCTCGGCCTGGGCGGCGGAGACCAGCGGGCCGAGCCGGGTGTCCGGGTCGAACGGATCCCCCGGCCGGTACGCCGCGGCGGCCCGGGCGACCAGGTCGAGTGCCTCGTCGTACCGGTCGCGGTGGACCAGCATCCGGGTCCACGCGGTGCAGGTCTGCCCGGAGTTGAGCAGCGCGTTGCCCACCCCGACCTTGACGGCGGTGGGCAGGTCGGCGTCGGCGAGGATCAGGTTGGCCGACTTGCCGCCCAGCTCCAGGGCCACCCGGGCGATCCGGTCGGCGGCGAGGTGGGCGATCCGGCGGCCGGTGGCGGTGGACCCGGTGAACGAGACCATGTCCACGTCCGGGTGGGCGGCCAGGGCCTCGCCGACCACCGGCCCGGTGCCGGGCACCAGGTTGACCACACCGGCGGGCAGCCCGGCCTCGGCGACCGCGTCGAAGAGCAGGTACGCCGTCAGCGGGGTCAGCTCGCTGGGCTTGAGCACCACCGTGCAACCGGCGGCCAGGGCGGGCGCCAGCTTGGCGACGACCTGGTGCAGCGGGTAGTTCCACGGGGTGATCGCGCCGACCACGCCGACCGGTTCGCGGACGACGAGCGAGTTGCCGATCGTCTCCTCGGCGGGCGGCCGGGCGGCCAGCTCGACGCAGTCGCGCAGCACGGTCAGCGGCAGGCCGGTCTGCACCCGGGCGGCCAGCTTGAGCGGGGTGCCGAGTTCGAGCGCGACGGTCCGGGCGATGTCCTCGGCGCGGGCGGTCAGTGCGGCGAGCAGCCGGTCGAGGTGGGCGGCGCGCTCGGCCGGCGCGGTGGCCGCCCAGCCGGGAAAGGCGGCCCGGGCGGCGGCGACGGCCCGGTCGACGTCGGCCGGGGTGCCGGCCGGCACCTGCCCGAGGGTCTCCCCGGTGGCCGGGTTCTCCACGTCGATCTGCTCGGTCTCGGTCGGGTCGGCCCAGGCGCCGCCGAGGTAGAGGTGACGGCGGACCAGGAGCGCGGGGGGCGCGGCGGCGAGATCCATGTCGTCCTTCGGGGGTGAGGAAACTAGCGCTGGGAGTTTTGACGCTACCCGTTCGCCCCGGGTGGTTCCACCGCGGATACGCGCCGGTGTTCGGCGGCGAGGCCGTGCAGCAGCGCGTCCAGGCCGAGGGCGAAGGCGCCCTCGTCCACGCTGCGCTGGTGCTCGGCGAGCCGGTGCGCCTGGCCCAGGTGCGGGTAGTGGGCGGCGTACAGCTCGGGGTCCTCGACGAAGCCGCGGGCGAACGAGCCGAGCGCCGAGCCGGCGACGAAGTACCGCATCGCCGCGCCGACGTGGGTGGCCCGGGCCGGCGGCCAGCCGGCCTTGACCAGCGCGCCGTAGACCGCGTCGGCCATGGCGAGCGCGGCCGGCCGCCGCCCGGGGCCCTCGGCCAGGTACGGCACGACGTTCGGGTGCGCGGTGAGCGCCGCCCGGTACGACCAGGCCCAGCGGCGCAGCGCCTCGCGCCAGTCGTGGCGGCCGAAGAAGCCGATGTCCACGGCGACGGTGACGCTTTCGGCGACCGCGTCGAGGATGGCCTCCCGGTTGGCGAAGTGGTTGTAGAGCGAGGGACCCCGCACGCCGAGCGCGGCGGCGAGCCGCCGGGTGGAGAAGGCGGCCAGCCCGTCGGCGTCGATCAGGGCCAGGGCCGCGGCGACGATCCGGTCCCGGGTGAGCACCGGCTGCGGGGGTCGGGGCACGTCGACTCCTCGGGGGTCTGGACGACAGAAAACTTACACCGCTAGTTTAAGCGGGACGCAGCCACGACGGCGGAAGGGATCAGCATGGACTTCTCACTGACCGACGAGGAGCGGGCGGTCCGCGACACCGTCCGGTCGTTCATCACCCGCGAGGTGATGCCGCTGGAACAGGAGGTGCTGCGCCGCGAGCGCGCGCACCAGCCCGGCCTGGAGCACGCCGAGTTGCGCGAGCTCCAGCAGAAGGCGCGCAAGTTCGGCTTCTGGGGGCTGGCCACCCCCGAGGAGTACGGCGGGATGGACCTGCCCGCCGTCATGCAGTCGCTGATCTGGACCGAGTTGGGCCGCACCTTCGTGCCGTTCCGCTTCGGCGGCGAGGCGGACAACATCCTCTTCCACGCCACCGAGGAGCAGAAGCGGGAGTTCCTCATCCCCACCATCGAGGGGGAACGGATTTCCTGCTTCGCCATCACCGAGCCGGGGGCCGGCTCGGACGCGGCCAACATCCGGCTGTCGGCCCGGCGCGACGGCGACGACTGGATCCTCGACGGCGAGAAGACGTTCATCACCAACGGCAACGACGCCGACTTCGCCATCGTGGTCGCGGTGACCGACCGGGAGAAGGGCGCGCGCAACGGCGGGGCGACTGCGTTCCTGGTGGACCGGGCGATGGGCTGGCGCTCGGAGTTCATCCAGACGATGGGCGAGGGCGGGCCGGCGTCGCTGATCTTCGACGGCGTACGGGTGCCGCACCGCAACATCCTCGGCGAGATCGGCCAGGGCTTCACGCTGGGCATGGAGTGGATCGGCAAGGGCCGCTACACCATCCCGTCGCACGCCATCGGCATCGCCGAGCGGGCGTTGCAGATGGCCATCGACTACGCCAACACCCGGGAGACCTTCGGCGCGAAGATCGGCACCAACCAGGCCATCCAGTGGATGATCGCCGACTCGGAGACCGAGCTGGAGGCGGCCCGCTGGCTGGTGCTGCGCTCCGCCTGGACGGTCGACCAGGGCATGGACCCCCGGCACGCATCCTCGATGGGCAAGCTCTACGGCGCCGGCATGGTCAACCGGGTGGTGGACCGGGTGCTCCAGATCCACGGCGGCATGGGCTACACCCGGGAACTGCCGGTCGAACGTTGGTACCGGCAGGTGCGGCTCTACCGGATCTTCGAGGGCACCGACGAGATGCAGCGGCTGATCATCTCGCGGGACCTGCTGCGCGGGTACACGAAGATCGGCGGTCACCTGGCCTGAGTCCGCCGCCGGCTCCTCATTTTCCCCGCCCGCCCCGGCGCCTGATCAGCCAGGTCGAACCGGGACGAGGGTCGAGGAGCCGGCGGCTCGGGTCGAGGCGCCGGCGGCCCGGTGAGCCGGACTGCTCGGGTGGGCGGCGATGACAGCCGCCCACCCGCACGCTCGCCCGCCACGTGACCTGAGCGGGCTCAGCCGGTCAGCACCGTCAGGGCGGCGTCCACGTCTGCCTCGGTGGAGTACACGTGGAAGGAGGCGCGGACCCGCCCGGCGCGCACCGCCGCCCGGATCCCGGCCCGCTCCAGCCGCCGCTCGGCGTCGGGCACGTCGACGGCGACGATGGCGCTCTCCCCCGGCGGCCGACCCAGCCCGGCCAGGAACCGGTTGGCCAGCGCCACGTCGTGCGCCCGGATCGCCGGCACGCCGATCTCGGCGACCACCTCCAGTGCCGGCGCCGCGCCGACCCAGCTGAACCAGGCGGGCGAGATGTCGAACCGGCGGGCGTCGTCGGCCAGCCGCAGCGGCGGGCCGTAGTAGGAGGCGTGCGGGTCGGCGCCCGCGTACCAGCCGGCGGCGTCCGGACGCAGCCGCTCGCGCAGCTCGGGCGCCAGGTAGGCGTACGCGCAGCCGCGCGGACCCATCAGCCACTTGTACCCGCCCACCGTCACCACGTCGGCCCGGCTCCCGTCGAACGGCAGCCAACCGCACGCCTGGGTCGCGTCCACCGCCACCAGCGCACCGTGCGCCCGGGCCGCGGCCACGATCTCGTCGTACGCCGCCACGGCGCCGTCGGCGGACTGCACCAGGCTGAACGCGACCAGATCGGTGTCGGCGTCGATCGCGTCGACCAGCCCCGTCAGCGGCACGGTGCGGACCGTGACGCCGCGCTCCTGCTGAACCAGCCAGGGAAACAGGTTCGAGGTGAACTCGACCTCGGGGACCACCACGTTCGCGCCCGCCGGGAGGGCCGCCGCGACCGGTGCGAGGAGCTGGGACACGGCCGCGCCGACCGCCACGTCCCCGGCCGGTACGCCGACCAGGCCGGCGAACGCGGCCCGGGCCCGGTCCACCGACTGCCCCCAGCCCTCCCAGGAGCTGCTCCCGATCCGCCAGGCGGCCAGCGCCTCCTGCAGTGCCGTCCAGGCCGGCTCGGGCGGCAGCCCGTAGGAGGCGGTGTTCAACCAGCCGGGCTCCGGCTTCCACAACTGCTGCGCCTGCTCGATGTCCACGGCACCGACGCTAGGCGGGGTGACGTCGGATGGGCACGGCCAATCGGCGACCGGCGGCCTGCGGCACACCGGCACGCGCCGACCGGTCTGGCGACTGCTAGGACTGCCGGAGGTCGTTGGTCGATCCGGTGGCGGCACGGCGCCGGAACAGGCCGAGCCGGAGCGCCCGGAGCAGGGTGCCGGGCTGGCTCAGCGTCGCC
Organism: Micromonospora sp. A200; assembly: GCF_029893845.1. Classification (NCBI taxonomy): domain Bacteria; kingdom Bacillati; phylum Actinomycetota; class Actinomycetes; order Micromonosporales; family Micromonosporaceae; genus Micromonospora; species Micromonospora sp. A200. The sequence continues at coordinate 148,386 of NZ_JARXXY010000005.1, forward strand.
GGATGGTCGAGCATGGTGGTGACCCGGCCCAGCCGGGCGCTGAGCACCGGATCGGTCAGCGAGGTCCGGAAGAGCAGGTCACCGAACCACTTGGTGACCCGGTACCCCGGCGGGTACGGCCCGTCGACGTGTGGAAGCTCGATGTCGGCGGTGGTGGAGGTCTGCCAGGCGGCATCGACGACCACCCGGACCCGCTCGAAGTACGCCCGCGCCGGCTCCGCGTGCAGGTCCGGGTTCGACCGGAGGTACGCCGACAGACAGGAGGCGTGCAGCATCGCGGAGGTCATGCCCTGGCCGTACACCGGGTTGAAGGAGGCGATCGCGTCCCCGGCGGCAACCAGTCCGGCGGGCATCCGGTCGAGCCTGTGGAAGTCCCGGCGTCGGCTGTCGGCCTGGTGGTACGTGACCACGCCGCCGAGCATCTCGCCGTGTTCGGCGATGTCACCGAACATCTGCGGATAGTGCTCACGGCAGCGGGCGGTGAAGTCGGCGACGTCGCGGCTGGGCCGGTCCTCGTCGTAGCCGGCCACCAACATGATCCAGCGGTCCCCCTCGACCGAGTTGATCCCACCGATCCGAGCGGTACGACCCTTGCCGGCCATGGTGTGGTAGACCACCACCCAGGCGTCGCTGACCTTCTCGTCCTGCTTGAAGAGCGCGGTCGCGTAGTTCAGTTTGATCGGCATCCGCTGCATCGGCGGGCGGGGCCACCCGTTGTCGGCCAGCCAGTCGCTCAGCCGGCTGGACCGGCCCGTCGCGTCGACCACCAGGTCCGCCGGTTCGACCACCGGCTCACCACCGCCCTCGGGCACGTACCGGGCGCCGGTGACGCGCCGGTCGGCGAGGACCAGGCCGTCCGCACGGCCGTACACCATCCGGATGTTCTCCACGGCGAGGGTCCGCCGCCGGACCAGCGCCTCGAGGAACGGTCGCGTGGTGATCAGCGTCGGACCGGTGCCGGACGGTGCCGGCGGCAGCCCCAGCACACCGTTCACGAAGATCTTCGCCGCGCCCTCGTCGCTGGGCGGCGGCGGGGCACCGAGCGCGTGCGCCTCGTCGACGATGCCGGGAAACCACCGTTCCAACTGGATCTGACCGGCGGGCAGCAGCGCGTGCACCTGGCTGCCCTGCGGCACGCCCGGCCGGGGCCCGTCCTCCACGTCGGACGGATCCCGTTCGATGATCAGCACCTGCTCGGCGTGGTCACTCAACACCCGAGCCGCCATCAGTCCGGCGATGCTGCCGCCCAGCACCACGGCACGACGCATGACCACCGTGGTCCGAGTAGGCCGCTCGGCGATCGCGATCTCCGCGAAGAGCCGGGACGGAGAGGGGGGCATACGATCACTCCTCGAGTGGTCGGGGAACCTCGGCACCCACGACCGTAGCCACCCGGAGGAAGACTCTGGCGACGTGGTCGGATCGTTACACCGTCAGAGCCTTCGATCTACCTACGACAACCAGGCTGGATTCATGGGGCCGGGGATGCACACGACATTGGCGCGGGGTAACCGACGGGCATCGGCTCCAACGGGCCGGGCGCTCGCGTGCGTCCTGATTCTGCTGTGCTGCCTACTCACGTCCGGATGCTCGCCCATCCAGATCGCGATCACCGCCGTCTTCCTCGACGATGGCCACCCAGCGGCTCTCTTCCACCCCTGTGGCCGGTCCGACGTCGTTGGGGTGTCGATCGTCGAGACCTGGACCGGATCCGCGCCAGCCACCGGCCTTCCGCTCGGTTGGAGTGTTGCCGACACCAAGGGCGGCGACCCCATCACACAGATTCGGCTCCTGGAGACTCCGCCGGGTTGGAAACTGCGGCTCACGGAGCCGGGCGGGGAGGTGCGCTTCGAGAATGTCGAGCCGGGAGCCAACCTCCTGACCGCTTTCGCGGAGGATCAGCGGTATCTGGTCTGGGCGGACACCGACGGGACAGAGCGGCGGGATGCCATGGTTCAGTTCACACTCGGCGACCTGCGTTCCCTCGCCGACGGACAGGTACGGGCGATACCGGACCCGTTCGGAGAACCGCAGACCATGACCCGCGAGGAGTTTCGCGCGTACGCGGCTGCCAGTTGTTGACAGCCCACGTTCGGGAACCGCGCTCATCGCTTCGCCGACGCCGCCCGCGCTGGACAACCGCGCCCCTGGCGCACTCCACCCGCTCCACCACCTGCGCCCCCTCCACCAACATGCAACCAATGGTTGCGCAACGACGGGTGGTCGGCTAGCGTCACATGCAACCAACGGTTGCATATCAAGGGGTGGCGGAGCATGGAGTACGGCAGCATCGAACGGGAGATCCACGTCGACGCCTCGCCAGAGGTGGTCTTCGAGGTGGTCAGCAGCCCCGAGCACATCTCCGAGTGGTGGACCGACGACGCCGACTTCGAGGCGACCCCCGGCGCGGTCGGCGAGCTGGTCTGGGGCGACCGGGCGCAGGTCGTCCCGATGGTCGTGGTGGACGCCGAGCCGCCTCGGCTGTTCTCGTTCCGCTGGTGTCATCCGGAGGGCAAGGTCGACGACCGGGCCAGCTCGCTGCTGGTCACCTTCGAACTCACCCCGTCGGGCACGGGCACCCTGATCCGGCTCACCGAGACCGGGTTCCGGGAGATGGGCTGGGAGGCCGCGAAGCTGGAGGAGGTGTACCGCGACCACGTCGCCGGCTGGGACACCTTCGTCCCCCGGCTGGGGGAGTACCTGGCCCGGCTGGTGTCGACCCGGTGACCGCCGCCGTCGACGACGACCTGTGGTCCGCGGTGGGGGATCCGACCCGTCGGCGGATGCTCGACCTGCTCCTGGCCGATGGGGACGGCACGGCCACCAGCCTCAGTGAGCGGCTGCCCGTGACCCGGCAGGCGATCGCGAAACATCTCGGCGTGCTCGACCGGGTGGGCCTGGTGCGCTCCACTCCCGCCGGGCGCGAGCGAAGGTACCGGGTGGACGAGGTGCAGCTCGCCCGGGCCGTCGCGCAACTGTCCTCGGTCGGAGCGGCGTGGGACGCCCGGCTCCGGCGCATCAAGCGGATCGCCGAGGCTGTCCAGCGCACCAAGGACCAGCGCGGCACCCAGCAGTGACGTCATGAGATTCATCCGAGAAGCGATACGGAAAGAAGATCGAAGATGGTGGACATCCTGCACAAAGTCGGAATCACGTCGTCCACGGCCGAGGTCTACACGGCCCTGACCACCGTCGAGGGACTTGCCGGCTGGTGGACGACCGACACCCGGGCCGTCGGCGACGGCGTCGACGGCGTGCTCCAGTTCCGGTTCGCGGCCGGCGGATTCGACATGAAGGTCCTCGAGCTCGACCCGGGCAGGCGCGTGCTGTGGGAGGTGGTCGACGGACCGGACGAATGGATCGGCACGCAGGTGGACTGGCGCCTCGCCCAGGTCGACGACTACGCCGTCGTGCTCTTCAGCCACCGGGGCTGGAAGGAGCCGGTGGATTTCATGCACCACTGCAGCACCAAGTGGGCGGTCTACCTGCTGAGCCTGAAGTCGCTGATCGAGACCGGGAAGGGCGCTCCGCATCCCCACGACCTCAAGATCGACAGCTGGGACTGAGGGGTCCGCTCGGTCCTGACGGGTCTCGCACCGGCGCGAAGCCACGACGCCACCTCCACCGGCAGCATCGCGACCGGTGGAGGTGGCGCCGCGCGGCCCCTGGTGGGTCCGCGACGGCGGCGTCAGGCCGGTACGCCGACCGCGGCGGCCGGCTCGCCGGCCGGCCGCCGGGTCGCGGGCTCACCCTCGTCGGCGTCCTCGTCGAGCATGGTCGACTCGTCGAACGGGTCGTCACCGCGCAGCACCCGACCGGCCCGGTCCCGGTCGAACTCCCCCGTCCACGTCCCGACCAGCACGGTCGCGACCGCGTTGCCGGCGAAGTTGGTCAGCGCCCGCGCCTCCGACATGAACCGGTCGATCCCCACGATCAGCCCGACCCCGTCGACCAGGTCCGGCCGGTGCGACTGGAGCCCACCGGCGAGCGTGGCCAGCCCGGCACCCGTTACGCCCGCAGCACCCTTCGACGCGATGATCATGAACAGCAGCAGCGACACCTGCTCGCCGATCGACAGCGGCTTGCCCAGCGCGTCGGCGATGAACAGCGACGCCATGGTCAGGTAGATCGCCGTGCCGTCCAGGTTGAACGAGTACCCGGTCGGCACCGTGATGCCGACCACCGGCTTGCTCACCCCGACGTGCTCCATCTTCGCGATCAGCCGCGGCAGCGCCGACTCCGAGGACGACGTCGACAGGATCAGCAGGAACTCCCGGCCCAGGTAGCGCAGCAGCGAGAAGATCGAGATCCGGGCCACGAACCACAGCAGCGCACCCAGCACCACCAGCACGAAGATCAGACAGGTCGCGTAGAAGCCGAGCATGATCTGCGCCAAACTCTTCAACGCGTCCATCCCGGTGGCGCCGACCACGGCGGCGATGGCGCCGAACGCGCCGATCGGGGCCAGCCACATGATCATGGCCAGGACCTTGAAGACCACCCGCTGGAGCAGGCCCACGGCGGTCAGCACCGGCTCGCCGCGCCGGCCCAGGCTCTGCACGGCGAAGCCGACCAGCAGCGCCACGAGCAGCGTCTGGAGCACCTCCCCCTCCGTCAGCGCGGAGAAGAGCGTGGTCGGGATGACCCCGAGCAGGAAGTCGACGGTCCCGCCGGCCCCGTCGCCGGCGGCGGCCTTGCCCGAGCCGGCGAGGTCCTGCCCCAGGTCGAGCCCGGAGCCGGGGTGGATGAGGTTGCCGACCACCAGGCCGATGGCGAGCGCGACGGTCGACATGACCAGGAAGTAGCCGAGGGCGAGGCCGCCGACCTTGCCGACCTTCGCCGCCTGCCGGACGGAGCCGACGCCGAGCACGATGGTGCAGAAGATGACCGGGCTGATCATCATTTTGATCAGGTTGACGAAGCCGGTTCCGAGCGGCTTGAGTTCCTTGCCGACCTCGGGGGCGGCGAGGCCGACCACGACGCCGGCCAGCACGGCCACGATGACGGCCAGGTAGAGGTAACGGGTACGGTCCCGACGGACCGGGGGTGACGGTGTGGTGGTGGATGTGGTGGGGTCCATCTCGACAATGTGAAGCGCGTCTCATCACAAGGCAGCCTTGCGGTCATTCTGTTCATCCCGTCGGAGCACGCGCGACGCGTGCCGGTGACGACGGCGCGGACGAGGAGGGGAAACATGGCCCGGCGGCAGTGGAGCATCGCGGGGCAACTGTTCGCTCTCCAGGCCGTGGTGGTTACCCTGCTCGTCCTGGCCGGCGCCGCCGGGGCCGTCTGGCTGGCCCGCAGCGACTCCCGGCAGGCGGCACAGGAGGAGGTGCTCGCGGTGGCGCAGACCGTCGCCCGCTCCCCCGACGTCCGCGCGGCGCTGCGCAGCGCCGACCCCAGCGCCGCCCTCCAGCCGTACGCGGAGGCCACCCGAGTGGCGACCGGCACCGACTTCGTGGTGGTGATGGCGTCCGACCGCACCCGTTACTCGCACCCGCACCCGAAGCGGATCGGCCAGCCGTTCGTCGGCGACATCGCGCCGGCTCTGGCCGGCCGGCCGTTCACCACCACCAACGTGGGCACGCTCGGCGAGTCGGTGCGCGCGGTGGTGCCGGTGTACGACGACGAGCGGCTCGTCGGCCTGGTCTCGGTCGGCATCACCACCGAGGCGATCGATCGCAAGCTGCTCGGGCAGTGGCCGGTGCTGCTCGGCGTCGCCGCACCGGCGCTCGCCCTCGCGGCCACCGGCTCCTGGCTGCTCAGCCGTCGGCTGCGTCGGCAGACGCACGGCCTCGGGCCGGCCCAGATGACCCGGATGTACGAGTACTACGACGCGGTGCTGCACTCGGTGCGGGAGGGCCTGCTGGTACTGACCACCGACCGCCGGGTGGCGTTGGTCAACGACGAGGGCCGCCGGCTGCTCGGGCTGGACGCGGACGCGCCGCTGACCGACCGGCCGGTGGCCGGGATCGACCTGCCGCCCGCGGTGGCCGAGCTGCTGACGTCGGCCCGGGACGCTCGCGACGAGCCCGTCCTGGCCGGTGACCGCGTGCTGGTCGCCAACCAGCGGACCGCCCGCTTCGAGGGCATCACGCTCGGCACGGTGCTCACCCTGCGCGACCAGACCGAGCTGCGCACGCTCGCCAGCGAACTCGACTCCGTACGTGCGTTGACCGAGGCGTTGCAGGCGCAGACCCACGAGTCGGCCAACCGGCTGCACACCGTGCTGACTCTCGTGGAGCTGGGCCGTACCGACGAGGCGGTGCGGCTGGCCACCCGGGACCTGGCCGCGGCGCAGCAGCTCACCGACCGGGTGGTCGGCGCGGTGACCGAGCCGGCGCTGGCCGCCCTGCTGCTCGGCAAGTCGGCCCAGGCCGGTGAGCGCGGCGTGGACCTGGTGATCGACCCGGAGTGCCGGCTCGACGGCAGCCCGCTGCCCAGCGCTGACCTGCTCACCGTGGTGGGCAACCTGGTGGACAACGCGCTGGAGGCGGTCGCCGGCAATCCGCCGCCGCGGCGGGTCCAGGTCTTCGTCGGCGCGGTCGACGGCGAACTGGTGGTCCGGGTCGATGACAACGGCCCGGGACTGGACCCGGAACGGGTGAACGACGCGTTCCGGCGCGGCTGGTCCACCAAGAGCGCGGGCCGCGGCCTCGGCCTGGCGCTGGTCGGGCAGGTGGTCCGCCGGCACGGGGGCAGCTACGAGGTTGACCGCTCGAACGACGGCGGGAGCCTGTTCACCGTCCGGCTGCCGGTCGGGGGCGGCGAGGCCCGATGAACGACATCCGGGTGCTGGTGGTCGAGGACGAGCCGCTGCTGGCCGAGGCGCACACCGCGTACACCGAGCGGGTGCCGGGTTTCGTGGTGGCCGGGGTGGCGCACACCGGCCGGGAGGCGATGGCCGCGCTGCGCCGGCGCGGCGGCGCGGACGTCGACCTGGTGCTGTTGGATTTCCGCCTGCCCGACGTGCACGGCCTGGACGTCTGCCGGGCGTTGCGCGCGGCGGGCAGCGGCGTCGACGTGCTCGCGGTGACCTCGGCCCGGGACCTGGCGGTGGTGCGTACCGCGGTCTCCCTCGGGGTGACCCACTACCTGCTCAAGCCGTTCACCTTCGCCGCCTTCCGCGACAAGCTGGAGCGCTACGCCGACTACCGCCGGCAGGCGCTCGCCGACGGCGAGGTGGCCGCCCAGCACGAGGTGGACCGGATGTTCGCCACCCTGCGCGGTGCCGCCCCGCACACCCTGCCCAAGGGGCTGGACGTGCAGACCCTGCACCGGGTGCTCTCCGCCCTGGCCGACCGGCCGCGAGCCACGCCCGCCGACGCCGAGGCCGGGCTGTCGGCGACCGAGGTGAGCCAGCGCACCGGCATCTCCCGGGTGACCGCGCGCCGCTATCTGGAGTACCTGGTGACCATCGACCGGGCGGTCCGCAGCCCTCGCTACGGCACGCCCGGGCGCCCCGAGGTCGAGTACCGGCCGACCTGACCGGCACCCCGGCCGGGTCAGCTCACGTTGGCCGGGCCGAGCACGCTCTTCAGGTCGCCCATCAGCGCGGTGGTCGCCGCCACCCGGAACGGGCCCAGCCGCAGCGTGGTGGTCTTGCCGCCGTTGAGCAGCTTGACGTGCACCTCGGTGTCGCCGGGGTGCAGCACCAGGGTCTCCTTGAGCCGTTCCACCAGCGGCGGCGTGCAGCGGTGCACCGGGATGGTGAGGGTGACCGGCTTGTTGGCCGGGTTGCTGCTGACGTCCGGCATGGACATGTCCATCGCCATGATCCGCGGCGTGTCGTCGCGACGGTCCACCCGGCCCTTGACCACCACGATGGCGTCCTCGGCGATGTACTGCCCGATCACCTCGTAGGTGTTCGGGAAGAACAGCGTCTCCACGCCGCCGGCCAGGTCCTCTAGGGTGGCCGAGGCCCAGGCCCGGCCCTGCTTGGTGACCCGGCGCTGCACGCCGGAGAGGATGCCGGCCAGGGTGACCACGGCGCCGTCCGGGACGGTGCCCTCCTCGGAGAGGGCGGCAATGGTGGTGTCCGCCGCCGCGCCGAGGACGTGCTCCAGGCCGAAGAGCGGGTGGTCGGAGACGTAGAGGCCGAGCATCTCCCGCTCGAAGGCGAGCTTGTCCCGCTTGTCCCACTCGCTGTCGCTGATGGTCGGCATGACCGTGGTGCTGCCGCCGGTGTCGGCGTCGCCGAAGCCGGCGCCGAAGAGGTCGTACTGGCCGACCGCCTCCTTGCGCTTGACGTCGGCGTACGCGTCGATGGCGTCGGCGTGCACGGCGAGCAGGCCCTTGCGGGTGTGCCCGAGCGAGTCGAAGGCACCGGCCTTGATCAGGGATTCGATGGTCTTCTTGTTGCAGGCCACCGCGTCGACCTTCGACAGGAAGTCGTAGAAGTCGGCGTACTCGCCCTTCTCCTCCCGGCACCGCATGATCGCGGCCACCACGTTCGCGCCGACGTTGCGGACGGCGGCGAGGCCGAAGCGGATGTCCTTGCCGACCGGGGTGAACGGCCCGGCCGAGGTGTTCACGTCCGGCGGCAGGACCTGGATCCGCATCCGGCGGCACTCCGACAGGTAGAGCGCCATCTTGTCCTTGTCGTCACCGACCGAGGTGAGCAGCGCCGCCATGTACTCGGCCGGGTAGTGCGCCTTGAGGTACGCCGTCCAGTACGACACCAGCCCGTACGCGGCGGAGTGCGCCTTGTTGAAGGCGTAGCCGGCGAACGGGACCAGCACGTCCCACACCGCCTGGATCGCCTGGTCGGAGTAGCCGCGCTCGCGGCAGCCGTCCCGGAACGGGATGAACTCCTTGTCGAGGATCTCCTTCTTCTTCTTGCCCATCGCCCGGCGCAGCAGGTCGGCCTGGCCCAGGGTGTAGCCGGCGAGGATCTGCGCGGCGCGCTGCACCTGCTCCTGGTAGACGATCAGGCCGTGGGTGGGCGCCAGGATCTCCCGCAGCGGCTCCTCCAGCTCCGGGTGGATCGGGGTGATCTCCTGGAGGCCGTTCTTGCGCAGCGCGTAGTTGGTGTGCGAGTCGACGCCCATCGGGCCGGGCCGGTACAGCGCCAGCACGGCGGAGATGTCCTCGAAGTTGTCCGGCTTCATCAGCCGCAGCAGGGAGCGCATCGGCCCGCCGTCGAGCTGGAACACGCCGAGGGTGTCCCCCCGGGCCAGCAGCTCGTAGGCGGCCTTGTCGTCCAGCGGCAACCCCAGCAGGTCGAGTTCCCGGCCGTGGTTGAGCTGGATGTTCTTGACCGCGTCGTCGATGATCGTCAGGTTGCGCAGGCCGAGGAAGTCCATCTTCAACAGCCCGAGCGACTCGCAGGTCGGGTAGTCGAACTGGGTGATGATCGCCCCGTCGGCGTCCCGGCGCATCAGCGGGATGTGGTCGATGATCGGCTCGGCCGACATGATGACGCCGGCGGCGTGCACGCCGGTCTGCCGGATCAGCCCCTCGATGCCCTTCGCGGTGTCGATGACCTTACGGACGTCCGGGTCGGACTCGTAGAGGCCACGGATCTCGCCGGCCTCGGCGTAGCGCGGGTGCTTCGGGTCGAAGATGCCGGAGAGCGGGATGTCCTTGCCCATCACCGCCGGCGGCATCGCCTTGGTGATCCGGTCGCCGACCGCGTACGGGAAGCCGAGCACCCGGGCCGAGTCCTTGATCGCGGCCTTCGCCTTGATCGTGCCGAAGGTCGCGATCTGGGCGACCTTGTCCTCGCCCCACTTGTCGGTGACGTACTTGATCACCTCACCGCGCCGGCGCTCGTCGAAGTCGATGTCGACATCGGGCATCGAGACGCGCTCGGGATTGAGGAACCGCTCGAAGATCAGGCCGTGCGGGATCGGGTCCAGGTCGGTGATGCCCAGGGCGTACGCGACCAGCGAGCCGGCGGCCGAGCCACGGCCCGGGCCCACCGCGATGCCCTGGCTCTTGGCCCATTGGATGAAGTCGGCGACCACGAGGAAGTACGAGGGGAAGCCCATCTGGTTGATGACGCCCAGCTCGTACTCGGCCTGCGCGACGTGCCCCTCCGGGATCCCGTTGGGGTAGCGGCGGGCCAGGCCGGCGAAGGTCTCCTTGCGGAACCAGGACTCCTCGGTCTCCCCCTCGGGCACCGGGAAGCGCGGCATCAGGTTGTGGAACTCGAACATGCCGGCCGGGTCGACCTTCTCGGCGACCAGCAGGGTGTTGCGGCAGCCCTGCTGCCACAGCTCCGAGGAGTCGACCGCGCGCATCTGCTCGGCGGACTTGATGAAGTAGCCGCCGCCCTCGAACCGGAACCGGTTCGGGTCGTCGATGTTGCTGCCGGTCTGTACGCAGAGCAGCACGTCGTGCGCGGTGGCCTGGGCCTCGTGGGTGTAGTGCGAGTCGTTGGTGACCACTGGCGGGATGTCCAGCTTGCGGGCGATCTCGGTGAGCCCGTCGCGGACCCGGCGCTCGATCGAGAGGCCGTGGTCCATGATCTCCAGGAAGTAGTTCTCCTTGCCGAAGATGTCCTGGTAGCTGGCGGCGACCTTGAGGGCCTCGTCGAACTGGCCCAGCCGCAGCCGGGTCTGCACCGCGCCGGAGGGGCAGCCGGTGGTGGCCATGATGCCCTCGGCGTGCTCGGCGATCAGCTCCATGTCCATCCGGGGCCACTTGACGTAGTGGCCCTCCATGGAGGCGCGCGAGTTGAGGGTGAAGAGGTTCTTCAGGCCGGTGGCGTTCTTCGCCCACATGGTCTTGTGGGTGATGGCGCCGTTACCCGAGACGTCGTCGCTCTTCTGCTCCGGCCGGCCCCACTTGACCCGCGCCTTGTGGAAGCGCGACTCCGGCGCGACGTACGCCTCGACGCCGAGGATCGGGGTGATGCCGGCGGCCATCGCCTGCTTGTAGAAGTCGTTCGCGCCGTGCATGTTGCCGTGGTCGGTGATCGCCACCGCCGGCATCCCGAGCCGGTTCGCCTCGGCGAAGAGGTCCTTGAGCCGGGCCGCCCCGTCGAGCATCGAGTACTCGGTGTGTACGTGCAGATGCGCGAACGAATCGCCCATGCGTGGCGCCCCCCCGGGTCGGTCTCATGGGTGGTCGGAAGTCGGTCGGCCCACCCTATCCCCGGGCCCACGGACGGCTCCAGCAGCCGCGCGGACAGACCGCCGCCGGGTGGTGTGGATCTCCCGGGGAGCCCGCCCGAGGGGGTCGCGGCCGGGTCGGCTGCCCGACTCGGGGATCCCGGGAAGGCCGGTGCCGCCGTAGCCTGGACGGCACGGCGCACCGGCGGATCGGGGACGGTGTGATGCTTCTCGCGGACGACATCGACGACCTGGCCAGGGCGGCCGCGCGCGGCGAACCGGGCGCGGTCGACGCGCTGCTGGCGGCCGTGCGTCCCGAGGTGCTGCGGCTCTGCGCCCGCCTGCTGCCCCACCGGGAGGATGCCGAGGAGGCGTGCCAGGACGCCCTGCTCGCGCTCGCCCGGGGCATCGGCCGCTTCGAGGGCCGGTCGTCGTTCCACACCTGGCTCTACCGGCTCACCGCCAACCGGGCCCGCTCGACGTACCGGGCGCTGCGCCGGCGCTGGCAGGTCGAGTCCGGCGGCGTGCCGCTGCCCGATGCGCCCGACCCGAGGCGCACCAGCGTGGTCGCCGGCACCCGGCTGGACCTGCTCGACGCGCTGGACGCGGTGCGCCCCGAACTCGCCGAGGCGGTGACGCTGCGCGACGTGCTCGGGCTGAACTACCGCGAGATCGCCGCCCTGCTCGACGTGCCGGAGGGCACCGCGAAGTCCCGCGTCCACCTGGCCCGGAGGCAGGTCCGGCAGCGGATGTCCGGTGACTGAGACCGGGCACCGCCGGATCGTCGCCCTGCTCGCGGCCGCCCGCCGCTCGTCGGGTCCGGTGGCCACGCTGGCCCTGCTCGCGGCGGTGGCGGCCTGCGGGCAGACTCCGGTCGCGCCGCTGCCGGTGCGGCCGCCGACCCCGGCGGTCACCCCGTCGACCCCCGCCGCGCCGGCCCCGTCCGCACTCCCCGGCCCGGCCACGCTCGCCGCCACGCCGCGACCGCCCGCCCCGGTCGGACCCGCGCCGACCCGCGGCAGGGGTACCCGCTCACCGTCGCCGAGCCCGCGGTCGAGCGCCTGCCTCGGCCCGGTCCGCTACGACCTGGTCCTCGCCGAGACCGAGGTGGCCCTGCTGAAGTCGCTGTGTCTGGCCGCCGGTGGGGTGCTGCGCATCCAGGGCATCGGCCCGGGCGAGGTGACCGTGGACCGGGAGGACCTGGTCTCCCGCAACTACGAGGCCGGGGTGGTCGACATCCGGTTCCTGCGCGCCGGCACGGTCCGGGTGACCATCCCGCAGGGCGGCGAGGCGCACCCGGTCGCCGTGGTGGTGGTCTAGTCGCCGGAGGCGCGGACCCCGGCCAGCAGCGCGTCCACGAAGTCCGTCCCGCCGCCGGCGGGCGGCGTGACCTGCACGTAGAGCAGGGCGTCCCGGCCGGCGGTGAGCCCGGCCGCCTCGACGAGCACCGGCCGGCCGGCCGGGCAGGCGTACCGGACCACCACCCAGTCGACGCCGGCCTGCCGGGTACGCCGCACCGGCGCGGCCACGCAGTCCGCGTGCGGGCGCTCGGCGACGAACCCCTCCGCCGTGGTACGCCGGGCGGCGCTGGCGGAGAAGCCGACGAAGGCCCCCGGCACGTCCGGGTCGGCGGCCCAGCGGTCCGGGTCGGCCGCGACGATCAGCGCCGGTTCGAGCCTGCCGTCGTCGCCGTACTGTCCGGCCCAGCCGGTGCCGGTGGCCCGCCATCCCGCCGGCAGCGCGACGCTGAGCGGCCCGCTGGTCCCCCGGCCGGTGTCGGCGCGGGGCGGCCCGGTGTCCCCGGCGGCGGCGCCCAGCATGACCAGCGCCAGGGCGCCCGCGCCGGCCAGGCCGAAGCGGCGGGCCGACCCCCGGCTCGGCCGAGCGGGCACCGTCGTGCGGTCGCCAGCGGGCGGGTCGGCCGGATGCCGGTCGTCCGCGCCGGCGGCGGCCGGGGAGGCGGCACGGCGCAGTGCCGCCCGGAAGGCGTCGGCGTCCGGGTAGCGGTCGGCGGGGCGGACCGCGGTGGCCCGGCGCAGCACCGACGGCACGGCGGCCGGGACGCCCGGCCGCCATCGCAGTGTCGGGCCGGGACCGCCGTCGGGGTCGCCGAGCAGCCGCAGCCCGAGCCGACCCAGCCCGAACACGTCGCTGCGGGTGTCCACCACGGCCAGTGGGTCGTCCTGCTCGGGGGCCATGTAGCCGGGCGTCCCCGCCCGGGCGGTCAGCCCGGACGCGGCGGCCAGGGCCTTGGCCAGTCCCAGATCGGCGATGAGCACCCGCTCACCGGTCGCACCGGAGGCGAACAGGATGTTGCCCGGGGTCAGGTCGCGGTGCACCACCCGGTGCCGGTGCAGGACCGCGACCCCGGCGGCGATCTCGCCGAGCAGGGCCAGCGCCTCCGCCGCCGGCAGCGGCCCCGTGGCCAGCCGGTCCCGCAGGCTGCCGCCGTCGGCCCAGGCCAGCACCGCGTACGGGCGGCCGTCGGGCAGCTCGCCGACGCCGTGCACCCGGACCACCCGGGGGTGGTCGAGCCGCCGCAGCAGCCGCGCCTCGTCCAGGAACCGTTCCCGCACCCGCAGGTCGTGACTCCAGTTCTCGGCCAGCACCTTGATCGCCACCCGGGAGTCCAGGACGGGATCGTGGCCCAGCCAGACGGTCGCGAACGAGCCCGCGCCGAGCAGTCGCTCGATCCGGTAGGAGCCGATCCACGCCGGAGTGCTCATCGCCCCACCCTCGTCGGCAGTCCCCGCTGCGACGGTAACCGGTGCGGACGGGTGGCGGGGACCGCCGGAGCGCGCTGGCGGAGACCGCCGGGAGCGGGTCCGACCGGTGCGGGTGGTCCGGTCGGAAACCCGACGAACCGAGGTGGCGGGCGGGGAGACGAACAAGACGACAGGACAGCACCACCACCGAAGGAGTTCCGTCATGAACCGTCTGTCGTCCACCGTCCTCGCCGGCGCGCTGGCCCTCTGCGCCGTCGTACCCGCGCTGGCCGGCCCGGCCGCCGCGCGGCCCGCCGCCGACGCTCCGACCGTCGTGCGCCCCGGCACCGCCGCCGACGCTCCGACCCGCCCCGGCACCGCCGCCGGGGCCCCGGCCACCGTCGCCGCCGCGTCCACCGACCGCGCCGACCGGCGTCGGGCGGCGAAGGCGCCGGCCGTCCGGGGCGCCGGTTCGGTCGACCTGCTCAGCGTCCGGGGCGCCGGACCGTTCCGGATCGGCGCGCGCCTGACCCGGCTCTCGGCGGCCGGCCTGATCGGCTGGACGGCCGCCGGCTGCGCCGGCGTGGTCCACGCCGGCGTCACCGGCGACTGGGCCGGGAAGATCGTGCTCGCCTTCCGGGACGGGCGGCTGGTCTCGGTCGGCACCGCCGCCGCACCGCCCCGCTCGCCGGCGGGAGCGAGCGTCGGCATGTCCTTCGCCGAACTGGAGGAGATCTACGGCCGGCGCGGTGAGCTGATCAGCAACGACGCCGGCGACGCCACGGCGTACCTGGTCCGGTTCGGCAGCCGGGTGGAGCTGTTCACCGGACACCCGATCCGCCCCGGCGTCGGCTGGTTCGAGGCCGGGCGCGCGGACTTCGTCGAGCGCGGCTTCCGGCAGGGCCGGTCCTGCTGAACCCGCCCGCACGAGGGGCGCCGGCATCCCGCCGGCGCCCTTTCGTCGTGGAGCGACACATCGTTCCCCTCCGGCACAACGCTATCGGCCTCGACAATACTGTGTGCCGCACAGTATGGTGTGACGCATGGTTAGCGAGGAGATCCTGCGGACCCATCTCCAGGAGTTGCGCCGCGGCACGGTGGTGGTGGCGAGCCTGGTCGCCCTGCGTCACCCCGACTACGGCTACGCGCTGCTGCAACGGCTGGCCGCGCACGGCTTCCCGGTCGACGCCAACACGCTCTACCCCCTGCTGCGCCGACTGGAGGAACAGGGCCTGCTGACCAGCGAGTGGAACACCGAGGAGAGCCGCCCGCGCAAGTTCTACCGCACCAGCGAGGAGGGCGAGGCCGTGCTGCGCCGACTCCTCGACGACCTCGCCGCCGTGCAGACCTCCGTCGCCGGGCTGATCGAAGGAGTGGACCGATGAGTACCCTGACCGACCGCTACGTCGCCGCCACCCTGCGGGCCGTGCCCGCGCCGCGCCGGACGGAGATCGCCACCGAGCTGCGCGCCTCCATCGAGGACATGATCGACGGCCGGACCGCCACCGGGGAGGACGCCGCCGCGGCCGAACGCGAGGTGCTGACCGAGATGGGGCACCCGGAACGGCTCGCCGCCCGCTACGCCGACCGCCGGCTCCAACTCATCGGCCCCACCTACTACCTGGTCTGGCAGCGGTTCCTGAAGGGGCTGCTCGCCGTCGTCCCCGCCACCGTCGGCGTGGTGGTGGGCGTGATCAGGGCGACCGTCGAGGGCGAACCCGGCCCGGCCGTCGGCGCCGGCATCACCGCCGCCCTCCAGACGGCGGTGCAGATCGCCTTCTGGGTCACCCTCTGCTTCGCCGTGCTCGAACGGACCGACACCTCGCTCAACCTGCCCGACTGGACCGTGGACCAGCTACCCGAGGGCCCGGTCGAGCGGGACGTACGACTCACCGACACCTGCGCGGCGGTGGCGATGCTGCTGCTCACCCTGGCCTTCCTGCCCTGGCAGCACTTCCAGCCCTGGGTGACGGACACCGACGGCGGGCGGATCCCCGTGCTCGACCCGGCGCTGTGGCGCTCCTGGCTGCCGGTGCTCGCGGCGGTGCTGGTCGCGAGTCTGGCGCTGGAGATCGCGAAGTACCGGGCCCGGCGGTGGACCTGGCCGCTGGTGGCCGTCAACGCCGCGCTCGACCTGGCCTTCGCCGTGCCGGTGGTGGTGCTGCTGCTCACCGACCGGCTGCTCAACCCGGACCTGGTCGCCCGGTTCGGCTGGCTGCGCGAGCGCGAACACCTGGACGCCGTCGCCACGGTGTCGGTGGTGGTGATCGCCGTGATCACGCTCTGGGACGTCGTCGACAGCGTGCTGAAGGCCCGCCGCCGCGAGGCCTGAGCAGAACCATCCGGCCCGGCGCACACGGGGGCGCCGGGCCGGGGGCGATTCAGCGCCGGCCGGCCCGCCACTCGCGCGCCAGCAGGGCGTACACCGCCTCGTCGGTCCACTCCCCCTTGACCAGCTCGTTCTCCCGCAGGTGCGCCTCCCGGCGCATCCCGAGCCGCTCCAGCACCCGGGCCGAGGCGGTGTTGCGGGCGTCCAGCCGGCCGACGATCCGGTGCAGGCCCAGCTCGTCGAAGCCCAGCCGCAGCATCTCCCGGGCCGCCTCGGTGGCGTACCCGCGGCCGGCGTGGTCGGGGTGCAGGACGTACCCGATCTCGCCCTGCCGGTGCGCGACGCTGGTCCAGATCAGCAGCACGTCACCGATCACCGCGCCGGTCTCCCGCAGCACCAGCGCCAGGTTCAGCACGTCGCCTTCCGCGCGCAGCGCCACCCGGGCGCGCTTGCGGGCCAGCGCCTCCCGGCTGGCGGCCTCGTCGTTCGGCCCGAAGTAGAGGTAGCGGGTGACGTCGGCGCGGGACTGATAACCGTGCAGGGCGGCGAAGTCGTCGGCGGTGAACAGCCGCAGGTCGAGGCGGTCGGTGCGCAGCGGGAGGTCGGGGACGAGCATCCCGGCAGGCTACGGCGGGAGCGGGTAACCGGTCAGCCGAGTTTCGCCGGCGTCACGGCCGCTTCAGCAGGGAACGGCGTCCCACCCGGCCGGCAGGCGCGGCCCGGCCCAGGAGGGGTCCGGCCGCCAGTGCGCCCAGCCCTCGTCCCACCAGCGCCGGCCCGCGTCGAGCAGGGCGGCGATCCGGTCTCCCTCCCCGCGGATGGCGTCGGCCATGCCCGGGTAGCGCCCCTCGGTGAGGCGCTGGGCGAACATCTCCACGTCCTTCCAGACGTACCGGTCGGCGCCCGCCGGCCACCACAGGTCCAGCTCGTGGTCGAGGGTGTCCACTCCGATCGGGGTACGCCGGAACGGGTCCTGGAGGTTGAAGTACCAACCGGCGAAGGCGCGGTCCTCGCCGGCCCAGAAGACGTCCACCGAGTGCGCCTCACCCGGGCGCTGGAGCATCAGCTTGCCGTGCCCGGACCAGGCCGTGTGGCCGGCGGTCTGCCAGGGGTGCCGTCCACACGGGAAGGTGCCGCCCTCCGGGAAGCCGAACTCGGCCCCTGGCGGCAGGTAGAGCGCGAGCAGGTCGGCGGAGTCCTCGACGCAGATGGTCGGGCAGCCGAACCAGACCTCGCCGCGCAGCACCTCCCGCCGGACGACCACGTCGCCCGGCGGGAATCGCCGTCCGGTCACCGGGGTCAGGCGTCGACCGCGGCCAGGACGTCGTCGGAGACGTCGAAGTTGGCGTAGACGTTCTGCACGTCGTCGCAGTCCTCGAGCACGTCGATCAGCTTGAAGACCTTGCGCGCGCCGTCGGCGTCCAGCGGCACGTTGACGCTGGGGATCAGGGAGGACTCGGCCGACTCGTACTCGATCCCGGCGTCCTGCAGGGCGGTGCGGACCGGAATCAGGTCGGTCGGCTCGGAGACCACCTCGTACGCCTCACCGAGGTCGTTGACCTCCTCCGCGCCCGCGTCGAGCACGGCCATCATGATGTCGTCCTCGGTCGTGCCGGCCTTGGGGACGATCACGACGCCCTTGCGGGAGAACATGTACGACACCGAGCCGGCGTCGGCGAGCGAGCCGCCGTTGCGGGTCAGCGCGGTACGGACCTCGGTGGCGGCCCGGTTGCGGTTGTCGGTCAGGCACTCGATGAGCATCGCCACGCCGTTCGGGCCGTAGCCCTCGTACATGATCGTCTGCCAGTCGGCGCCGCCGGCCTCCAGGCCGGAGCCCCGCTTGACCGCGCGGTCGATGTTGTCGTTCGGTACCGAGTTCTTCTTGGCCTTCTGGATGGCGTCGTAGAGCGTCGGGTTACCGGCCGGGTCGCCACCGCCGGTGCGCGCCGCGACCTCGACGTTCTTGATCAGCTTGGCGAACATCTTGCCGCGCTTGGCGTCGATGACGGCCTTCTTGTGCTTGGTGGTCGCCCACTTTGAGTGGCCGGACATCTCGTACCTCCGTCTGTCATTCCACGCCTGCGTCGACAGCCCGCGCCGACTCCACCCCGCAACCGGCGACAGGACGGCCGGTCGGCTCCGCGTGGAGGGCTGCGGCGGGCGATGGCCCTGCCGAACCGCGGCAATCCTACCGAGGTCGTGCCCCGGCTTGTCACACCCGGCACCCGTCCGGGCGGCGTCGGGGGCACCCGGGCCATGAGGAAGACAACCCGCGCGGACCGGAAAAAATGCCCGCCCGGCACGCGGGAGGGCCCTTCCGGATCGGAAGGGCCCCGCGCACATCCGCTCAGGCGGCGCGGACCAGGTCCACGAAGTAGCGGTGCAGCCGCAGGTCGCCGGTGAGCTCCGGGTGGAACGAGGTGGCCAGCAGGTTGCCCTGCCGGACCGCGACGATCCGCTCGGCGGCCGGGCCCTCGCTGACCCGGCCGAGCACCTCGACGCCGTCGCCGACCCGCTCGACCCACGGGGCCCGGATGAAGACCGCGTGGAACGGCTCGCCCGCGACCCCGGCGATCTCCACCGGCGCCTCGAACGAGTCGACCTGCCGGCCGAACGCGTTGCGCCGCACCGTCATCTCGATGCCGGCGAAGCCGCGCTGGTCGGGCCGGCCGTCCAGGACCTCGGTGGCCAGCATGATCATGCCGGCGCAGGACCCGTAGACCGGCATCCCACCGGCGATCCGCTTGTCGATCGGCTCTCGCATCTCGAAGATGTCGGCCAGCTTGCTGATCGTGGTGGACTCGCCGCCGGGGATGACCAGCCCGTCGACCGCGTCCAGCTCGGCCGGGCGGCGTACCGGGCGGGCGTCCGCGCCGGCGCCGGCCAGGGCCGCGACGTGCTCGCGGACGTCACCCTGCAGCGCGAGCACACCGATGACGGGTGCGTCGCTCATGTGACCGCTCCTTCTGGTTCCTGCGCGACGGCGGGCCGGCGCGCCGGCCCGCCGTGCGTTCCCGGTCCCGGCGTACGCCGGAACCTGCTCACCAACCGCGCTCGGCCAGCCGGTGCGGCTGCGGGATCTCGTCGACGTTGATGCCGACCATCGCCTCGCCGAGGCCGCGGGAGACCTTGGCCAGCACGTCCGGGTCGTCGTGGAAGGTGGTGGCCTTGACGATCGCGGCGGCGCGCTGGGCCGGGTTGCCGGACTTGAAGATGCCGGAGCCGACGAAGACGCCCTCGGCGCCGAGCTGCATCATCATCGCAGCGTCGGCCGGGGTGGCGATACCACCGGCGGTGAAGAGCACCACCGGCAGCTTGCCGGTCTCGGCGACCTCCTTGACCAGCTCGTACGGGGCCTGGAGCTCCTTGGCGGCGACGAACAGCTCGTCGGCCGGCAGCGAGCTGAGCCGGGCGATCTCCTGCCGGATCTTGCGCATGTGCATTGTGGCGTTGGAGACGTCACCGGTGCCGGCCTCGCCCTTGGAGCGGATCATCGCCGCGCCCTCGGTGATCCGACGCAGCGCCTCGCCGAGGTTGGTCGCGCCGCAGACGAAGGGCACGGTGAAGGCCCACTTGTCGATGTGGTTGGCGTAGTCGGCCGGGGTGAGCACCTCGGACTCGTCGACGTAGTCGACGCCGAGGGACTGCAGGATCTGCGCCTCGACGAAGTGGCCGATCCGGGCCTTGGCCATGACCGGGATGGAGACGGCGTTGATGATGCCGTCGATCATGTCCGGGTCGCTCATCCGGGACACCCCGCCCTGGGCGCGGATGTCGGCGGGCACGCGCTCCAGCGCCATCACGGCGACGGCGCCGGCGTCCTCGGCGATCTTGGCCTGCTCGGCGGTGACCACGTCCATGATCACGCCGCCCTTGAGCATCTCGGCCATGCCGCGCTTGACGCGGGCGGTGCCGACGAGGGAGGTGGCGCCGGCGTTCTGGGAGGTGGTTTCGGGCACGGGTTATCGCTCCTCGGACCTGCTCGGGGGGTGGCTACGGCTGATGCTACGGCGGGTTCAACGCCGGTCCGACAGCCAATCAGACCCCTGGTGGCCTGCACTGTGGCTGCCGTCACCCGGAACCGGACAGCCGCCCGCACCGCCACGAAACCGGGCAGTCGGCACCAGCGGCGCCGAAAGCCGACGTCAGCTCGCGGGAGCCTCGGCGGCGACCACGAGCGTGGGGTCGTCGACGTCGAAGTAGCGGGGCCACGGGTGCCGGCGCCCCATCCGGCACAGCCGCACCAGCGGCCGGCTGCGCGCCGCGCGGGCGTCGCGGACCAGGTCGGTGTGCACCTGCCGGGCCAGCGCCAGCCGCCGACTGGCGGCGATCACCGCCTCGCAGACCGGGTCGGCCGGGTCCAGCCGCACCGTGCGCAACTGCCGGGTCAGGTCGTTCTCGGCGGCCTCCCGCTCCTCTGGCGGGGCGTCCAGCGCGATCCGCGCCGCCGCGTACAGCTCGACGCCGAAGCGCCGCTCGGCCAGCACCGCGGCGGCGGCCGCCCGGCGCAGCAGGTGCGCGTCGAGGGCCCGGGCCGCGGACTCCGCCCGGGACTGCAGCCGCTCGACCCGGCCGGCCGTCCAGACCAGGTACGCCGCGACCAGGGCGACGACCACGGTCGCGCCCACCACCCACCACATGTGCGGCATCGTAGTGCTCACACCGCCCCGCCCAGCCCCACCCATTCCTGGTCGATGACCCGGCCGTCGGTGGCCTCGATGGCCGCGGCGTAGACCTCCAGGACCCGGCGGGCGATCACCGGCCAGTCGTAGTGCGCCACCACCTGGTCGCCGCAGGCGGTCAGCGCGGCCCGGCCCGGCGGGTCGTCGAGCAGCTCGGCCAGGGCGGTACGCAGCGCGGCCGCGTCCCCGGTCGGGAAGAGCCGCCCGGCCCGCCCGCCGTCGAGCACCCGACGGAACGCGTCGAGGTCGCTGGCGACCACCGTGGTGCTCGCGGCCAGCGCCTCGGTGAGGATCATCCCGAAGGACTCCCCGCCGGTGTTCGGGGCGACGTAGAGGTGCACGCTGCGCAGCATCCGGGCCTTCTCCTGCTCGGGCACCATGCCGAGGAAGGTCACCCGGTCGCGCAGCTCGGCCGGGAACCGCCCGAACAGGTCGTCCGGGTCACCGGGGCCGGCCACCAGCAGGCGCAAGCCGGGCCGGTGCGGCGCCAGCGCGACGAAGGCGTCGCGCAGGATCGGGAACCCCTTGCGGGCCTCGGTGAAGCGACCGAGGAAGCCGAGCGTGCCGCCGGTGCCCGGCGCGCACTCCCCCGGCCAGCCGGGCAGCGGCGGCACGCCGGCGAACTTGGCCACCGCCACTCCGTTGGGGATCTCCACCGCGCCGCCGTCCATGTGCTCGACCTGGACCTTGCGGGCCAGGGCGCTGACCGCGATCCGGGCGGTGATCCGCTCCAGCACGATCTGCAGGACGCCCTGCGCGGCGGCGAGCACCCGGGAACGGGTCATCGCGGTGTGGAAGGTCGCCACCACCGGCCCGCGCGCGGAGAGCACCGCCAGCATCGACAGGCTCAGGGTCAGCGGCTCGTGCACGTGCAGCACGTCGAAGTCGCCCCGGGTCAGCCAGCGGCGCACCCGGGCGGTGGAGACCGGGCCGAACGCGATCCGGGCCACCGACCCGTTGTACGGCAGCGGCACGGCCCGCCCCGCCGAGACCACGTACGGCGGCAGCGTCGACTCCTCGTCGGCCGGGGCGAGCACGCTCACCTCGTGACCGAGCCCGATCAGTGCCTCGGCGAGGTCCATGACGTGGTTCTGCACCCCACCGGGTACGTCGAACGAGTACGGGCACACGATGCCGATCCGCACGTAGGCGCCCTTCCCGTCAGGCCTGGCCGGTGACCGGCGTCGGTGTTGTCGCGCCGCTGCCCGTACTCCGCTGGTCCAGCCACATCCGCTGCAGCATGTGCCAGTCTTCCGGATGCCGAGCGATGCCCGCCGCCAGACCGTCGGCAATCCGCTGGGTCAGCAGTCGGACCCGCTGGTCCAGCGGCGCCGAATCCGGGTCCGGCAGCGGCAGCGGACCCTCGAGCGAGGCGCAGGCGGCGTCCGGTTCGTACCACAGCGACGCGACGTAGAGCGGGGCGCCGGTGCGGACGGCCAGCAGCGCGGGGCCGGCCGGCATCCGGGTCCGGCCGCCGAAGAAGTCGACCTCCACTCCCCGGGCGGAGAGGTCCCGGTCGGCCAGCAGCGGCACCACCGTGCCGGCGCGGACCCGCTCCACCAGCACGTCGAAGACGGGCCGGTCGCCCCCGTGGGTGGGCAGGATCTCCATGCCCAGGCCCTGCCGGAAGGCGAGGAACCGCTCGTAGACCGCCTCGGGCTTGAGCCGCTCGGCGACGGTGGTGATCGGCCAGCCGGTGGCGGCGACCCAGGCCCCCGCCGCGTCCCAGTTGCCGGCGTGCGGCAGGGCGACCACCGCGCCCCGGCCGGCGGCCACGTCGGCGGCGAGCAGGTCCACCCCGGCCGGGTCCAGCCGGAACCCGGCGAGGATCTGGGCACGGCTCAGCGCCGGCAGCCGGAACGCCTCCATCCAGTACCGGGCGTACGAGCGCATCCCGCGCCGGACCAGCGCGTCCAGCTCCGCCTCGGGCAGGTCGGGGCCGACCACCCGGCGCAGGTTGGCGCGCAGTCGGGCCGTACCCGGGCCGCCTCGGCGGTGGGCGCGGTCCGCGCCCGCGGCGAAGGCCGCGGCCACCACGGGCCGGGGCAGCGCGCGGGCCAGGCGCCAGCCGGCGACGTAGCCGAGCTCGGTGAGGTTCACTCCTTGCCGACCAGCTGGGCCTGCCGGTACACGTGCGCCATGCGCTGCCCCACCGTGAAGATCGAGACGGCGGCGAGCAGCCAGAGCGCGACCTCCAGGGCGTGGTCCAGGCCGAGCCCGGTGAGCAGGCCGCCCACCCCCACGATCAGCAGTCGCTCGGTGCGCTCGGCGATGCCCACGTTGCCGGTCATGCCGAGCCCCTCGGCGCGGGCCTTGACGTAGGAGACCAGGCTGCCGGCGGCCAGGCAGAGCAGCGCCGCGGCCACCCCGGAGTAGTCGTGCTCGGTGGCCAGCCAGTACGCCACCGCGCCGAAGACGGCGCTGTCGGCGATCCGGTCCATGCTCGAGTCGAGGAACGCCCCGAACCGGGTGGCACCGCCGCTCATCCGGGCCATCGTCCCGTCGAGCAGGTCGGTGAGCGCGAAGAACGTCACGATGAGGGCGCCGGCGACCAGGTCACCCCGGGCGCCGAAGCCGAGGGCGCCGACGAGCACGCCGAGGGTGCCGGTCACGGTGACCGCGTTGGGGGACACGCCGGCGCGGAGCAGGCCGCGCGCGACCGGCTCCACGACACGGGTCATCCCCGCGCGGGCCGTCACTTGGAAGATCTTCGCCATGGCGGTCCCACGATAACGGCCGGCAGCGGTCGGCGACACAGCCGGTCGTCCGACCCGCGTGGCGCAGGCTTGTGTCGGGTCGGTAACGGGTGTGAGATCGGGTGTGGGGGGTGAGCCAGCTCACCGGCCCACCCGGCTGAATACCCGACGTCCAGGAGAGCACCGGAGGATATCGCCGCGGCACCCGCCCGGGCCCGCTTCCCCGTCGCGCGCGGCGGTCGCCACCAACCACGCTGAGGGAGGTGCGCCGCGATGGCGCAGAAGAACCAGGAGAAGGGTGTCACCGGCGCGGCGCCGGTGGTGACCGAGCCCAGCAGGGTTCGCAACGTGGTGCTCGTCGGGCACTCCGGGGCGGGCAAGACGACCCTGGTCGAGGCGCTGCTCGCGGCCAGCGGCACGATCGGCCGGGCCGGCAGCGTCACCGACGGCACCACCGTCTGCGACCACGACCCGGCGGCGGTACGCCAGCAGCGCTCGGTGAGCCTGGCCTGCGCGCCGCTCATGCACCAGGGCGTCAAGGTCAACCTGCTGGACACCCCGGGGTACGGCGACTTCGTCGGCGAGCTGCGGGCCGGTCTGCGGGCCGCCGACGCCGCGCTGTTCGTGGTCTCCGCGGCCGACGGGATGGACATGGCCACCGCCGCCCTGTGGGAGGAGTGCGCCGCGGTGGACATGCCGCGGGCCGTCGCGGTCTCCCGGCTGGACCACCCGCGCGCCGACTTCGACGAGGCGGTGGCGCTGTGCCAGCGGGTGTTCGGCGACAACGTGCTCCCGCTCTACCTGCCGATGCTCGGCGACGACGGCGTGTCGGTGGCCGGCCTGATGGGCCTGATCACCCGCCGGGTCTTCGACTACTCCGCCGGGCTGCCCGCCGCCGTGCGCGAGCCGGACCCGGAGCACCTGCCGGCGATCCTGGAGTCCCGCAACGAGCTGATCGAGGGGGTCATCGCCGAGAGCGAGGACGAGACTCTGATGGACCGCTACCTCGGCGGCGAGGAGATCGACACCGAGGTGCTGATCACCGACCTGGAGGAGGCGGTCGCCCGGGGCCACTTCTACCCGGTGGTGCCGGTCTGCGCGGAGACCGGCGTCGGCCTGGACGCGCTGCTGGACGGCCTGGTCGCCGCCTTCCCGTCCCCGCTGGAGCATGACGTGCCCGCGGTCACCGGCGTGGACGGCTCGCCCCGGCCGCCGCTGAGCTGCGACCCGGACGGCCCGCTGGTCGCCGAGGTGGTCAAGACGACCGTCGACCGGCACGTCGGCCGGGTCTCACTGGTACGGGTCTTCTCCGGCACGCTCCGCCCCGACCAGGTGGTGCACGTCTCCGGGCACGGCATGGCCGAACGCGGGCATCCCGACCACGACGCCGACGAGCGGGTCGGGCACATCTACACCCCGCTGGGCGCGACGCTGCGCGAGGTGACCACCTGCGTGGCGGGCGACCTCTGCGCGATCACCAAGTCGGGCAGCGCGGAGACCGGCGACACCATCTCCGCCAAGGAGGAGCCGCTGCTCGTCGCCCCCTGGACGATGCCCGAGCCGCTGCTGCCGGTGGCGATCGTGGCGAAGAGCCGGGCCGACGAGGACGCCCTGGCCCGCAACCTGGGCCGGCTGGTCGCCGGCGACCCGACGCTGCGCCTGGAGCGCAACCCGGAGACCCACCAGCTGGTGCTCTGGTGCATGGGCGAGGCGCACGCCGACGTGGTCCTCGACCGGCTGCGCAGCGGCGGCGTGGAGCTCGAGACCGAGCCGGTACGGGTGGCGCTGCGCGAGACGCTGACCGTCGGTGGCCGGGGCCACGGCCGGCACGTCAAGCAGTCCGGCGGCCACGGCCAGTACGCCGTCTGCGACATCGAGGTGGAGCCGCTGCCGCGCGGCGCAGGCTTCGAGTTCGTCGACCGGGTGGTCGGCGGGGCGGTCCCGCACAACTACATCCCGTCGGTGGAGAAGGGCGTGCGGGGGCAGATGGAACGCGGCCTGGTGGCCGGCTACCCGGTGGTGGACCTGCGGGTCACCCTCGTCGACGGCAAGGCGCACAGCGTCGACTCCTCCGACGCGGCCTTCCAGACCGCCGGCGCGCTGGCGCTGCGCGACGCCGCCGAGAAGGGGCAGCCGGCGCTGCTGGAGCCGGTGGACGAGGTGGTCATCCGGGTGCCCGACGGCTCCGTCGGCGCGGTGCTGGGTGACCTGTCCGGCCGGCGCAGCCGGGTGCTCGGCACCGAGCCCGACCCGGAGGCCGACGGGCGCACTCTGGTCCGCGCCGAGGTGCCCGCCACCGAACTGCTCCGCTACGCGGTCGAGCTCCGCTCGATGACCCACGGCACCGGCACCTTCACCCGCGACTTCGCCCGCTACGAGCCCATGCCCACCCACCTGGCCGACCAGGCCCGCAAGGAGCACAGCACCCGCACCTGACCCACTCCCTCCCCCCGGGCCCCCTGCGCCGCGCACGTTCAGAGAAAGAGTGCCTGTTCGCCGCTGGACAGCCACGCCTTCTCTGGAAGTGCGCGGGTCAGGGGCGGGCGGCGGGGACGGGGGGCATCGGCCAGTGGGGGCGGTCGGCGTCGCGCAGGGCGGCGGTGCGCAGGGCGGCGAGCTGACGTTCGACCTCGGCGAAATGGTCCGGGGCGAGCGGGCCGAGGCGCAGGGCGGCGGCGTTCTCCTCGACCTGGGCGACCGTCCGGCAGCCGGGAATCGGCACCGTCCGGGCGCTGCGGGCCCAGATCCAGCCCAGCGCGCCCTGGCTGAGGGTGCGCCCGTCCGCGGTGAGCGCGCCACGTACCGCCGCGACCCGGCGCAGCCACTCCGGCGCCGGGCGCCCGCCGCGGAACCACTCCAGCCAGGTCGGGGCGACGCCGCGTACGTCGTCGCGGGGCAGCGTGGACGTCGCGGTGTACTTGCCGGTGAGCAGCCCCATCCCGAGCGGGCTCCGGTTGACGCTGGCCAGGTCGTGCTTGTCGCAGGCGGCCAGCATCACCGGGGTGTCCCGGAGCACGGAAAGGGTGTGCTGCACGGCGGTGGCGTGCGGGGCCGCCTCGGCGAAGGCCGCCGCCCGGTCGGCCCGGTCGGTGCTCCAGCCGTACCCGCGGACGAGTCCCTCGGCGACCAGGTCCTCCAGCGTGCCGAGCAGCGCCTCCACCCGGGGCAGCGGCAGGTCGCCCAGGTGCAGCTGGTAGAGGTCGATCCGGTCGGTGTCCAGCCGGCGCAGTGAGTCGGTGACCGCCCGGCGCAGGTACGCCGGGGACGGGTCCTCACCGGTGGCCTGGCGGGTCTGCTCGTCGAAGGTGTAGCCCCACTTGGTGGCGATCACGGCCTCGTCCCGCCGGCCGGCGAGCGCCCGGCCGAGGACCCGCTCGCCGTGCCCGGCCCCGTACGTGTCGGCGGTGTCGAAGAGGGTCACGCCGAGGTCCAGCGCACGCCGTACGGCCCGGACCGACTCCTCGTCGTCGACCCGGCCCCAACCCAGCGGCCGGGCGCCCTCGGCCCAGGGGCCACCGATCGCCCAGCACCCCATGCCGAGGGCGCTGACCTCGATGCCGCTGCGGCCCAACGTCCGCGTCGTCACTGCCATCGCCGCATCCTGCCACCTCCACCCGACAGACGGGCGGGAACATCACCTGTCGTGCATGATCGACCCCATGGGACGGCTGGGCGTGGACGTCGGCGGTGTGATCATCGAGCTGAGCGACGGAAACGAGGACACCTCGTTCTTCGGCGACAACTACCTGCGCACACCCCCGCTGGACGGGGTGTTCGGGGCGCTGGCCGCGCTGGTCCCCCGCTTCGACGAGGTGTACGTGGTGTCGAAGTGCGCCGAGCCGACCGAGCAGCGGACCCGGGACTGGCTGGCCCACCACGACTTCCACGCCCGCACGGGGATCGGCCCGGAGCGGCTGCGCTTCTGCCGTACCCGCCCGGAGAAGGCACCGATCGCCGCGCAGCTCGGGCTGACCCACTTCGTCGACGACCGGCTGGAGGTGCTCAGCTATCTCGACATGGTGCCGCACCGGTACCTGATGCGACCCCGGGAGGACGAGGTCGCCGCGTACCGCGCCCACCTGGCCGGCGTGCATCGGGTCGAGAGCTGGCCGGAGCTGGTGGCGCAGATCTCCGCGGACGCCGGGGAGGGCACCGCCGACCGGCGCTGACCCCGCGAGACCCGCCGTCCGCCGCGCACCCGACGGCGGTACGGCCCGGCGCGCGGCCGGCGGCCGTCAGCGCCGGGGCGGAAAGGAGGCAGCCGTCCGCGCCGGAGCGCGGAGACGAGTGGCAGCCGCCAGCGCTCGAACGCGGAGACGAGCGGCGGCCGTCAGCGCCGGATCGCGGAGGCGAGCGGCAACGGGGTCGACTGGCCCTCCCAGCTGCCGGTCAGCACGGCACCGGCCGGCGAGGTGCCGCGGTCGAGCCGGCGGACGACCGCCAGCTCGACGGTGTCGGTGACGATCAGCGTCGGGTCGGCGTCCACCACTCGGCGGGGCGTACCGACCTCGGGCAGCCCGGCGTCGTCGGCACCGCTGCTGTCGATGGCCATCGTCGGCGCCCGCCGCTCCTGCCCGCCGTCGACCTCGACGTACTCCTGGGCCTGGCCGGATCCGGTGAGGATCGCGGCGGCCAGCGCGGCGGCGTAGACCGGGTCGCCGCAGGCGTCGTAGACCCAGCGGCGGCCGAGTACCGAGTGCGCGGTGGTGCCGACCAGCCGGTCGTCGGCGCCGGCCAGCGGCGCGCCCCGGTAGGTGAGCGGGACCTGGTGGACCGGCCCGTCACCGGCCCGGACGAGCAGGGTCTCGATGCCGACCTCTCCGGCCGGGTCGTCGAACCGGTAGCCCGCGACGCGCACCACCTCGACCCCGGCGGGTCCGTCGTACCAGCTTCGGCCGGGCAGCCACTCGGTGAGCAGTTCCAGCTTCGTGGGGCGCAGCGTGGCGCGGTGCAGCAGGGCCATGCGCAAGATCGTATGCCCGGCCGGCCGCGCGAGCCGGCCCGGCGCGGGGGTCAGGCCGGCCAGGCCTTGGCGAACAGGTCGCGGGTGTCGGCCAGCAGCTGCGGCAGGACCTTCGTCCGGCCGATCACCGGCATGAAGTTGGCGTCGCCGCCCCAGCGCGGCACCACGTGCTGGTGCAGGTGGGCGGCGATGCCGGCGCCGGCGACGCCGCCCTGGTTCATGCCGAGGTTGAACCCGTGCGCGTTGCTGACCGTGCGGACCACCCGCATCGCGGTCTGGGTGTACACGCCCAGCTCGATGGTCTCCGCCGGGTCCAGGTCGGTGTAGTCGGCCACGTGCCGGTACGGGCAGACCAGCAGGTGCCCCGGGTTGTACGGGTAGAGGTTGAGCACCGCGAAGACGCGCTCCCCGCGCGCCACGACCAGGCTCTCCCCCTCGGGCAGCCCGGGGGCCAGGCAGAACGGGCAGCCGGTGGGCTTCTCGTAGCCGCCCTCGGGACGGTCCTCGCCGGAGATGTAGGTCATCCGGTGCGGTGTCCAGAGCCGCTCCAGCCCGTCCGCCAGGCCGGTGTCGCCGGTGAGGTCCGTGCCGTCGTCAGAGTGCCGCGCCGCCCCAGTCACACGCCGATCCTACGGTCACCGCGCCGGATCCCACCCGTCCCCACCGCCCCACCGGAACCGGGCCGCGCTCCCCCTCGCGGGCACTTTCCGAGAAGGGTGGCCATCCGTCGAGGAACAGCCACCCCTTCTCGGGAAGTGCGTGGATCTTGCGGTCGGCCCGGCGGGGTCAGCTCTTGACGGACGGGCCGGAGTTGGATCGGGAGCTCACCACGTCCAGCACGTGGGTGACCGCCTCGGCCATCGGCACGCCGTTGCGCTGCGAACCGTCCCGGTAGCGGAAGGAGACCGTGCCGGCGGCCACGTCGTCGTCGCCGGCGATCACCATGAACGGGATCTTCTGCTGCTGGGCGGTGCGGATCTTCTTCTGCATCCGGTCGTCGCCCGCGTCCACCTGGGCCCGGATCCCCTCGGCGCGCAGCGCCGCGACGAAGCCGTGCAGGTAGTCGGTGTGGTCCTCGCGGATCGGGATGCCGACCACCTGCACCGGGGCCAGCCAGGCCGGGAAGGCGCCCGCGTAGTGCTCGGTGAGCACGCCGAAGAAGCGCTCGATCGAGCCGAAGAGGGCCCGGTGGATCATCACCGGCCGCTGCCGGCTGCCGTCCGCCGCCTGGTACTCCAGGCCGAAGCGCTCCGGCTGGTTGAAGTCGACCTGGATGGTGGACATCTGCCAGGTCCGGCCGATGGCGTCCTTGGCCTGCACCGAGATCTTCGGGCCGTAGAAGGCCGCGCCGCCCGGGTCGGGCACCAGGTCCAGCCCGGAGGACTCGGCGGCGGTGCGCAGCGCCTCGGTCGCCTCCGCCCAGTCCTCGTCCGACCCGATGAACTTGGGCGAGTCGTCGCGGGTGGACAGCTCCAGGTAGAAGTCGTCCAGGCCGTAGTCGCGCAGCAGGTCTAGCACGAACGACAGCAGGGTGGACAGCTCACCGGGCATCTGCTCACGGGTGCAGTAGATGTGCGAGTCGTCCTGGGTCAGGCCGCGTACCCGGGTCAGGCCGTGCACCACGCCGGACTTCTCGTACCGGTAGACCGTGCCGAACTCGAACAGCCGCAGCGGCAGCTCCCGGTAGGACCGCCCGCGCGCCCGGAAGATCAGGTTGTGCATCGGGCAGTTCATCGCCTTGAGGTAGTAGTCCGCGCCCTCCAGCTGCATGGGCGGGAACATCGTCTCGGCGTAGTAGGGCAGGTGCCCGGAGGTCTCGAACAGATGCGCCTTGGTGATGTGCGGCGTGTTGACGAACTCGTACCCGGCCGCCTCGTGCCGGCGGCGCGAGTAGTTCTCCATCTCCCGGCGGATGATGCCGCCCTTGGGGTGGAAGACCGCCAGGCCCGAGCCGACCTCGTCGGGGAAGCTGAACAGGTCGAGGTCCGCGCCGAGCTTGCGGTGGTCGCGCCGGGCGGCCTCCTCCAGCAGCTTCAGGTACGCCTTCAGCTCGTCCCGGGTCGGCCACGCGGTGCCGTACACCCGCTGCAGCTGCGGGTTCTTCTCCGACCCCCGCCAGTACGCGGCGGCCGAGCGCATCAGCTTGAACGCGCCGATCAGCCGGGTGGTGGGCAGGTGGGGCCCCCGGCACAGGTCGGACCAGCAGACCTTGTCCTCGTTCGCGGCGAGGTTGTCGTAGATGGTCAGCTCGCCGCCGCCCACCTCCATCACCTCGGAGGAGTCCAGCCCCTCCCCCTTGACGTCGATCAGCTCCAGCTTGAACGGCTCGGCGGCCAGCTCGGCCTTCGCCTCGTCCAGGCTGTTGAAGCGGCGACGGCGGAACCGCTGGCCGGACTTGATGATCTCCTGCATGCGCTTCTCGAGCTTGCTCAGGTCGTCCGGCTGGAACGGCTTGTCGACGGCGAAGTCGTAGTAAAAGCCGTTCTCGATGGGCGGACCGATGCCGAGCTTGGCCTCCGGGAAGACGTCCTGCACGGCCTGGGCGAGCACGTGCGCCGTCGAGTGGCGCAGCACGTTGAGCCCGTCCGGCGAGTCGAGGGTGACCGGCTCGACGCTGGTCTCCTCGGCCGGCTTCCAGTCCAGGTCGCGCAGCACGCCCTGCGGGTCGCGGACCACCACGATCGCCTTCGGCCCGGCCATGGGCAGCCCGGCCGCGGCCACCGCGTCGGCCGCCGTCGTCCCGGCGGCGACGACGACGGGGTCGGCCACGACGGGGGTACGGGGTGCGGACACGGTGACTCCTCAACTGCAGACGGTACGGATGCTGCCGGTTCCGGCTCCTGCGATGCTATCGGTCGCCCGTTTCCGCCCGGTCGTCGGGAAAGGATGGGCCCGCGTGTCCCGCCCGCCGCGCAGATCGTGCCGGCGCGGATTGAACCTTTCCGACCCGCGATCCGAACTACCCGGTGTGGCCGGAAACCGGAGCCGGCCGCGTGGAGACGGATGGGGGCACAGATGGCGATCACCCGCAACGGCGGCCGGCGGGCGGGTCTCGTGCTGGCCGCCGCGGTCGCCGGGGCGCTGGCCTGGCCTGGCGCGGCGCTGGCGGCGGACGTGACGACCACGCCGACGCAGGCGAACCAGGGCGACGCGGTGGAGATGACGTTCGTGGTGCCGGAGGAGCGGCCCGGCGCGCGCACCGAGAAGATCGAGGTCAAGCTACCCCCGGACGCCCCGATCGGGGAGGTCTACCCGTTGTCGGTGGACGGCTGGGCGCCCCTGATCACCTCCCGCGACCTGGACGCCCCGGTGGCCGGCATCCACGCGCCCTCGGTGACCACGGTGACCGCCGCGGTGGTCTGGACCCGGGCCGCCGGGAAGCCGCAGCCCGGCCCGGCCCGGCTCGCCCTGGCGATGGGCCCGCTGCCGCAGACCGACCGGATGAGCTTCGAGGTGGTGCAGACGTACTCCGACGGCACGGTGGTGCGCTGGGCCGACCCGGCCGGTGGCGCCCACCCGGCCCCGACCCTGGCCCTGCTTCCGGCGGCCCCCGGGGCGGCGACCGGACACGGCCACGGCGGCCCGGACGCCGCGCCGGCCGCCGGCGGGGACGAGGCGGCGGCCGACCCGGGCGCGGCGGACGGCGGTCCGAGCGCGGACGTGCTGCTCGGCGGCGGTCTGCTGATCGGCCTCGGCGGTGGCGCCCTGGTCGGCTGGGCGGTGAGCCGGGGACGGCACCGGGCCGAGCCGGCGGACGACGTCGAGGGCGACCAGCCCGACGGCGAGCCGTCGACGGACGAACAGCCCGAGGGCGAGCGCTCGCTGACCGACCGGGCCAAGGGCGAGCCGGTGGGGTCGCGCTGAGTTCAGCGCGCCCAGTCCGGCAGCGGCTCCCGCGCCGCCAGCCAGCCGTCGGGCACGCCGCCCGGCGTACCGACCCCGGTGTGGGCGGCGACGATCGCGCCGACGATCGCGGCGGTGGTGTCGACGTCCCCGCCCGCCTCGACGCAGGCCCGGATCGCCGCCGGGTAGTCGTCGAGGTGGGTGGCGGCGACCCAGAGGGTGAAGGCCACGGTGTCCTGGGCGGTCACCCGGGAGCCGTTGCCGAGCGCCTCGACGGCCTCCGGCAGCGCCCGGCCGAGCAGCCCGACGGCGCGGCGTACCCGGCGGTGCACCTCGGCGGCCGGGTCCAGCGCGGCGGCGACCGCCGCGAGCAGCCGGGCCGGGTCGGGGCGGTCGCCGTCCAGGCGGGCCCGGGCGGCGAGCGCGGCGGCCACGGCCACCGCGACGGCGCCGGCGATCCCCTCCGGGTGGGCGTGGGTGACCTCGGCGGAGGCGCGGGCCTGCGCCGCCGCCCGGGTGGTGGAGTCGGCGAACCAGGCGCCCAGCGGCCCGACCCGCATCGCCGCGCCGTTGCCGCAGGAACCCTGCCCGTCGAACGCCGACGCGGCAGCCACCGGCCACGGCGTGCCGGCCCGGATCAGTTCGAGCAGCTCGACGGCGCCGGCGCCGTAGCGGCGGGCCGGGTCGTAGCGGGCGGCGAAGGCGGCGGCGAGGGCGTCCCGGTCGATCGTGCCGGCGTCGGCCAGGCAGCCCACCACCGAACAGGCCATCTCGGTGTCGTCACTCCACGGCCACGGCCCGGCCGGCAGGCCGTCCCGCCAGGGTGCCACGCCCCGCCCGGGCACGAAGAACATCCCGCCCAGGGCGTCGCCGACGGAGAGACCGGTGAGACTGTCCCGGGCCAGGGCCAGCCGGGTGTCGGGAAACAGGGTGAACGTCATCGTCGTGCCAGCTTGCCCGGTGCGCGGGCCCTCCGCAACGCGATCAACTTGCCACGGGCAGTACGGTGCTGACGTGGCCACCGTGCTCCTGGTCGAAGACGACCACGTCGTACGCGGCGCGATGCTGCGTTCACTCAGCGAGCGGGGGCACGCGGTGCACGCGGTCGGCACGGCGCTGGACGCGCTGCGCCGGGTCGCCGCCGAGACCCCCGACCTCGTCGTGCTCGACCTCGGCCTGCCCGACCTGGACGGCTCGGACGCGCTGCGGATGCTGCGCGGCATCACCGACGTACCGATCATCATCGCCACCGCCCGCGACGACGAGCAGTCGGTGGTCCGGTTGCTGCGGGCCGGCGCGGACGACTACATGGTCAAACCGTTCACCGGCGCGCACCTGGACGCCCGGATCACCACCGTGCTGCGCCGGGTCGGCCGGGCCAGCCGGACGGTGCAGCCGGCGGTGCACACGGTGGGCGGCCTGCGGGTGGACGTGGGCGAGCGCAGCGCGGTGCTCGACGGGGAGCCGCTGGCGCTGACCCGCAAGGAATTCGACCTGCTGGCGTATCTCGCCGCACGACCCGGCCGGGTAGTGTCCCGGCGGGAGCTCTTGGAGGAGGTATGGCGGCAGCCGTCGGTCGGCGAGGACCAGACCATCGACGTTCACCTGTACTGGCTACGCCGAAAGATGGGCGAGTCCGCGGCGAAGCCGCGCTACCTGCGCACCGTGCGGGGGGTGGGCTTCCGACTGGTGGCCCCGGACTGAGGCTGGCGCTGGCCTACCTCACGGCCGGCATGTGCGCGCTGGTCGCGCTGGCGTTCCTGATCCCGCTCGGGGTGAGCCTGCGCGACGACGTCCGCGACGAGGCGCTGGCCGACGCGGCCCGGCGCAGCGCGCTGGTCACCGGAGCGTTGGCGGTCAGCACCGAACCGGCGGCCGTGCGGCGGGCCGTGGAGGCGACCGGGGACGACCCGGCGACCCGGCCGGTGGTGCACGGGCTGGGCGGGGACGAGACGGGCGGCCGGGCCGCCGAGGCGGACCTGCAACGGGCCCGTACGGAGAAACGGTCGGTGGTCACCGACGTCTCCGGCGGGGTGCTGCGGCTGGACCCGGTGGTGCTCGACGGCCGGGTGGCCGTGGTGGAGGTGTTCGTCCCCGAGGCCGATCTCGGCGAGGGCTCCGGCGACACCTGGCTGCTGCTGAGCGCCGTCGCGGTGGC
This sequence comes from Micromonospora sp. A200, assembly GCF_029893845.1. Taxonomy (NCBI): domain Bacteria; kingdom Bacillati; phylum Actinomycetota; class Actinomycetes; order Micromonosporales; family Micromonosporaceae; genus Micromonospora; species Micromonospora sp. A200. The sequence goes on from NZ_JARXXY010000005.1 coordinate 182,819, forward strand.
CCTGGTCGGCGCCGCCGTGATCGTGGTGGACCGGGTGGCGGCCCGCGCGGTGGACTCCACCCGGGGGCTGGTCAAGGCGGCCCTGGCCGTCGGGGACGGCGACCTGGGCGTACGCGTCGAGCCGAGCGGCCCGCGGGAGCTGGCCGAGGCCGGGTACGCGTTCAACCGGATGGCCGACCGGCTGGTTGCCTCCCGCACCGACGAACGGGAGCTGGTGGCGGACCTGTCGCACCGGCTGCGGACGCCGCTGACGGTGCTGCGGCTGGACGCCGAGGGGCTGGACTCCGACGACACCAGCGTCGGCTCGTTCACCCCGGCCGAGCTGGACCGGCGGCGCACGATCCGGCGCATCCGGCAGGCGATCGTCACCCTCGAGGGCGAGATCGACGTGCTGATCAAGACCACCCGCAAGGCGGTGGCCCACGAGGCCGGGCCGGCGGAGTGCGACGTCAGCGAGGTGGTCCGGGACCGGATGGTGTTCTGGGCGGCGCTGGCCGGCGACCAGAACCGGCCGCACCGGGTCAGCGGCGCCCAGCTGCGCATCCCCGCGCCGGTGCCGCGCGCCGAACTGGCCGCCGCGTTGGACGCGGTGATCGGCAACGTGTTCCGCTACACCCCGCAGGGGACGGCGTTCGAGGTGGCCGTCTCCCGCCGGGACGGCTACGTGGCGATCCGGATCGACGACGCCGGCCCCGGCATCGCCAATCCGGACCGGGCGCTGCGCCGGGGCGCCAGCGACCAGGGCTCCACCGGGCTGGGGCTGGACATCGCCAAGCGGGTGGCATTGCAGGCCAACGGTTCGGTGAGCATCGACCGGGCCCGGCTGGGCGGGGCCAGCGTGGTGATGCTGCTGGCCGACCCGGAGGCGACGCCCCGACAGGTCAACCGCTTCGGGCTGGTCGGCCGGATGGCCCGGGAGGCCCGGGAGCAGAAGACCGGCGGGCGCCGGTGGCCCCGGCAGCGTCCAGCCGACGACTGACCACCTGGGCCGGCAGCGCCGTTCCGGAAACGGGACGCTCCGGCGGCGAGGCGGGCGGGCGCGCGCTGGTTGTGGGGTGGCGCAAGTCTTCCTTAGATCCGGGTTAACGCGGGCGCCAGTGCGGCAAGACGCTGCCAGGATCAGGGAGAACCCATCAGCTCCACCGGTCTTGTCGCCCCTGACAACTGCCGGCCGGTGGAGCCCGAGCGCGCGGCGGGGGCACGGTCCCCCCACACCCGCCCCCGCCGCGCGCCCCACCTCTCACCGACAGTCGTGAGGTGCCCCGATGAGCCCGTCCGTGACCCGGCTGCTGCGCTGGGCCGCCGTGGCCGGCCGACCCGGCCCGGCCACGCGACGCGCCCCGAGGCTCAGCGCGTCCCGGTTGCCAACCAGGCGTCGATCTCGGCGCTGATCCGGGCCTTCTCGCCCGGTTCGAGGAACGAGGCGGTCACCCCGTCCCGGGCCAGCGCGGCCACCCCCTCGGGGCCGACGTCGAGCAGCGCGGCGGCCACCGCGTACTCGTCGTTGAGGGTGGTGCCGAACATCGGCGGGTCGTCGGAGTTGATGCTGACCAGCACGCCTGCGTCGACCAGCCGCCGCAACGGGTGCTCCGCCAGCCGCGCCACGGCCCGGGTACGGACGTTGGAGGTCGGGCAGACCTCCAACGCGATCCGGTGCTCGGCCAGGTACGCCAGCAGCTCCGGGTCCTCGGCGGCGGAGATGCCGTGCCCGATCCGCTCGGCGCCCAGATCGCGCAGGGCGTCCCAGACCGTCTGCGGGCCGGTGGTCTCCCCCGCGTGCGGCACCGAGCGCAGCCCGGCCGCCCGGGCCTGGTCGAAGTACGGCTTGAACTGCGGCCGGGGCACCCCGATCTCGGGGCCGCCGAGGCCGAAGCTGATCAGCCCGTCCGGCCGCTCCTCCAGCGCGATCCGCAGGGTCTCCTCGGCCGCCGGCAGCCCGGCCTCGCCCGGAATGTCGAAGCACCAGCGCAGGGCGATGCCGAAGTCGGCCTCGGCCCGCTTGCGGGCGTCCTCGATCGCCTCACAGAACGCCGGGGCGGGGATGCCCCGGCGCACGTGCGAGTACGGGGTGATGGTCAGCTCGGCGTACCGGACCTGCTGGCGGGCCAGCTCGCGGGCCACCTCGTGGGTGAGGATCCAGACGTCCTCCGGGTCGCGGATCAGGTCCACGACGCTGAGGTACACCTCGATGAAGTGGGCGAAGTCGCGGAACGCGAAATAGTCGACGAGCGCCGCCGGGTCCGCCGGGACCGGGCTGCGCCCCTCGTGCCGGGCGGCCAGCTCGGCGACGATGCGGGGCGAGGCGGAGCCGACGTGGTGCACGTGCAGCTCCACCTTGGGCAGTCCGGCGATGAAGGTGGGCAGGTCGATCACAGGTTCTGCTTCCTACTAGTTGCTCATTGCTGAGCAGTTCGGATAATTCGCTCTCCGCCCAGCGGGCGTTGGGCTGGAGTCCTGGACCGGCAGTCTGGTCCGGTGGCGATCGGTCCGCTCCTGCAAGATCTGCTTCACCGCGTGGTGCGGGGTGTGCAGGGCGATGTCGGGGTCGCCGGCTCGTTGCAGGATGTTGATCGCAGCGTTCACGTCGGCCTGCCACACCACGCTGCACAAGGTGCAGTGAAGCCGGTCCCCGCTGCGTCGGCCGAGCCGGCCGCAGCGGTGACAGGCTTGTGAGGTGTAGGCGGCGTTGACGTGCACGAGCGCAGAACCTCTGCGCTCCGACACGTTCGCCAACGCCTCGGCGGTGACCCCTTTGGTCCAGGCGGCGAGGCGTCTGTTCGTGTTCTTGCCCAGCCGCTTGCGCCCGGCGAAGCTCTTCGTGAGATCCTCGGCGACTACGGTGGCGGCCTTGTCGACGACCCGGTGTGCGGCGGTGAATATCTCCGTGCGGACCCGCGCCTGATGTCGGGTGGCCTGCCGGTTCCGCTTCCCCGTGCCGAGGTTGTTCACTTTGATTCTGGCCGCTTTCGCGCGGTCCCCGCGCTGGGCCGCGCTGTTGGCGATCGACCGTAGTTTCGCCCGGCGTCGGTTGCGTTCCTTCAACCGGTCCGACTCTCCGGTGAGCAGCTCGCCGAGACTGGTGCCGTGGTGTTTCCCGTCGGAGTCGGTCAACGCCTCGGTGTACCCCTTGTCCACCCCGAGTGTCCGATCGCCGCAGGGGCGTTGCGACGTCCTCATCTCCGCGGCGTCGATCTGGTAGTGCACCTCGACCCGGCCGCCGCGCAGGATCAGCCGCAGCGTGCCGGCCGGGGCGACGGTAGTCGACAGCGGAATCTTGACCGTCTTGCGGCGCTCAAGGCCGGGGACCGCCAACCACAGCCGGCCTCGGGCGTCGAGCTTGCTGTTGTGCTGATCGGCGCGGACGACAATCTGATCGTGGGTGCGGTTCTTACCGCGCTTCCAGTGCTTGCGCATCTGGCGGGCGAGGACCGGATCCCCGGCCCACTTGTCGGTCTTCAGCGCGGTGAACAGCCGCTTACGCTCGTCGGGATCAGCGGTGCGCCTGCCGACCGCCCGGCGTGCCTGGACTTTGGCCGCGGCTAGGTTCGCCGCGATGTCGGTCACCGCGTCTCGGACAGTTTCCTTCCAGGCGTTTGCCAGCACACCGAACTGGGCGTGGGTGTTTTCGGCCAGCCACTGGTCCCGGATCTGCCGGTCTTTTAGTCCGGACCCGACCCCATCTATCGAGCCGTAGCGCTGCCACACCTCGCCGCGCACCCGCCCCAGCCGGCGTGCCTGCCGCACCAGGGCGGCGTACTTACCCGCGTTCAGCTGGGCCGAGTAGGCGATCCGGGTTGCCTTCACCGGTCTTCACCCGCGGTCAGATCGGCCCCTTTGAGCTCCTTCTCGTAGCGCCGCAGACCGTACAGCCGGCACGAGAAGGTGTGCACGATCGCCAGCAGATCCTCAACCATCTCCTGCTGCGGCGACAGTGACTCCTGGTTGGCGACGATGATCTCGCATCCGTTGCGGGCGGCCACGTGTTCCAGAAAGTCGAAGCCGAACCGGGCCAGCCGGTCCTTGTGCGCCACCACGAGCGTGGCGATCTCGCCGCGGGCGATCGTGTCCATCAGCGCGAGGAACTTCTTGCGGCGCAGGTTCATCCCGCCGCCGACCTCGCTGACCCATTCGTCAACGGCAAGGCCACGCGCCAGGCAGAACTGCTGCATCGACTCGACCTGGGAGGCCAGGTCAGCCTTCTGCCCAGGTGACGAAACCCGGCAGTACACCACGACTTTGCGCCGGGTGGTGTCGAACCCTGGCTGCATCACCTTGCGCACGTCGGAATCGTCGAAGTACCGCTGGCCGGACGGCAGACGGCGGGCCGTGATCCGACCCTCAGCCTCCCATCGACGCACGGTGCTCACCGAGCGGCCTACCCGCTTGGCGAACTCCCCAATCCGATACACGTAGCCATAATAGGCAAGTATAAGCAGGTCTGATGAGGGAAGCTGTGTTCTACTCACTTCTCCTCGCCCTCGGGCCGGTACGGGCGACGGTGAAGATCCGGCGGAACGGGAAGTACACCTGACCCTGCCGCACCGGGTACGCCTCGGCGAGGCGTACCCCCAGCTCGGCCCGGAAGTCCGCCCAGCCGGCGGCGTCCAGCGCGGCCCGGACCGGTCGCAGCGCGGTCCCCTCCATCCAGGCCAGCACCGGGTGGTCGGCGGCGGGGTCGGCCGGCAGCAGGTGCACGTAGACAGTCTCCCAGGCGTCGACCGCGCAGCCGGCGGCGGTCAGCGACGCGACGTACCCGACGGCGTCGTCGACCGGGGTCTCGCGCAGCAGCGGCGCCAGCGTGGCGGCCCAGCGGTCCCGGCGGGCGACCTCGCGCAGCGCCCGGTGCGAGGGGGCGTCGAAGTTGCCGGGGACCTGGAACGCCAGCCAGGCGCCGGCGGGCAGCTCGCGGGCCCAGCGGGCGAGCAGCTCCCGGTGCTCCGGCACCCACTGGAGCACGGCGTTGCAGACGACCACGTCGACGTCGGGCGCGGGTCGCCAGTCCCGGACGTCACCGACGGCGAACTCGACCGGGGCGGCCAGGGCGGCGGCCCGGTCGATCATCTCCGGGGACGAGTCGAGGCCGCGGATCTCGGCGGCCGGCCAGCGGGCGGCGAGGGTGGCGGTCAGGGTGCCGGGCCCGCAGCCGAGGTCGACCACGGCGCGCGGCCGGTCGGCCGGGACACGGGCGACGAGGTCGTGGAACGGGCGGGACCGTTCGTCGCCGTAGCGCAGGTAGGTCGTCGGATCCCACATCGCTGTCTCCAAGCCGTACGTACGTCTTGCTATGACCCTACGGCCCCCGCTGCGGTCCGGCAAGGCGGTCACTAGGCTTCCTCCGATGGAACAGCGCAGCTTCGACCGGCTCGGCCGGCGGGTGGGTGTGGTCGGCCTCGGCGCCTGGCAGCTCGGCGCCGACTGGGGTCGGGTCAGCGAGAGCGAGGCCCTGGCCGTGCTCGCCGCCGCCGTGGACTCCGGAGTGACCTTCCTGGACACCGCCGACGTCTACGGCGACGGGCGCAGCGAGCAGCTGATCGGGCGGTTCCTGCGCGAGCGGCCCGGGCACGGCCTGACCGTGGCCACCAAGATGGGCCGCCGGGTGGAGCAGACGCCCGAGGCCTACACCCTGGACAACTTCCGGGCCTGGACCGACCGGTCCCGGGCCAACCTCGGCACAAACATCCTGGACCTGGTCCAGCTGCACTGCCCGCCCACCGCCGTCTTCGCCGACGACCGGGTCTTCGACGCCCTCGACGCGCTGGTCGCCGAAGAGCGCGTCGCCGGCTACGGGGTCAGCGTGGAGACCTGCGACCAGGCGCTCACCGCCATCGCGCGGCCCGGCGTCGCCAGCGTGCAGATCATCCTCAACGCGGTCCGACTCAAGCCCCTGGAGCGGGTGCTGCCGGCCGCCGCCGCGGCCGGGGTGGGCATCATCGCCCGGGTGCCGCTGGCCAGCGGCCTGCTCTCCGGCCGGTACGACGAACACACCACCTTCGCCGCCGACGACCACCGCACCTACAACCGGCGTGGGGAGAGCTTCGACGTCGGCGAGACCTTCTCCGGCGTCGACTACGACCTCGGCCTGGCGGTCGTGCGGCGGCTCGCCCCGCTGGTCGGCCCGGACCGCACGATGGCCCAGTTCGCGCTGCGCTGGATCATCGACCAGCCGGGCGTCACCGTGGTCATCCCCGGCGCGCGCGACGCCGCGCAGGCGCGGGGCAACGCCGCCGCGGCCGACCTGCCGCCGCTGACCGCCGCCGAGCGGGACACGGTCCGGACGGTCTACGACGAGCTGGTCCGTGCCTGGGTGCACGACCGGTGGTGAGCTGCGCCGGGGCGGTGCTCGCGCACCGGCCGGACGGGTCGCATGCTGATCGGAGGCCGGGACCACCGGCGCGGGTGAGGAGGAACCGATGAGGGGCTGGCTGACGCTCGCCCTCGGGCTGCTGGCCGTGGTGGTCGGAGCGGTGTGGACGGTGCAGGGCCTCGGGTACGTCGACGGCAGCGTGATGACCGACCACCGGATCTGGGCGGTGGTCGGCCCGGTGGTGATCCTGATCGGACTCGTGGTGCTCTGGCGGGGCCTGAAGGCCCGCCGGCGCACCTGACCCACCCGGGTGGCGAACGCGCGCCGGGCGCGCGGTGGGCCGGCACCGGGCCCGGACACGCGGAAAGCCCCGCGTCCCTGCAGGACACGGGGCTTCTCGTCGATCCGGGGGGCCGGATCACCCGGGCCGGCGGCTGCCGACCGGCACTACTCAGATGGGGCGGACCTGCTCGGCCTGCGGACCCTTCTGACCCTGGGCGATCTCGAACTCCACCCGCTGGTTCTCCTCCAGCGTGCGGTAGCCGCTGGTCTGGATGGCCGAGAAGTGGACGAACACGTCAGCACCCCCGCCGTCGACGGTGATGAAGCCGAAGCCCTTGTCAGCGTTGAACCACTTCACGGTTCCCTGCGCCATGTGTATCTCCTTCTAAAACTGGCGGCCGAGCACGCCGTGCGGCCGATTGGCCGTTTTCGAGCAGCGGCGCCTGAGGCGGCCCCCACGAAGGAAACTTCTCTCAACCCACGCCATCTCGCAACAGCCGGGCCAGCTTAACCACGTACGCAAAAACTCCGCACGGCCTACCGGACGAAATTCTCCGACATGTGACCTGACGGATGCCGAAGATCGCTGGGCGGGTGCCCGCGGGCGTGCGAAAGGCCCCCCACCCGTCGATGCGGTGGGGGGCCTTCGACCCGCTCGGACTCAGTCCGGCCAGCGGCCGGTCAGCCGTCGTACGCCGATCGCGCCGCCGCGGTCCACCGCCGCCCGGACCACCGCGAAGATGGCGCCCTGCAACGCCGCCGCGGCCAGGATCTCGCCCCAGCCACGGTCCTCGTCGGTCGCGCTCGGGGCCTCGCCGTCGCCGGCCGTCATCGTCCAGACCTGCCGGAAGATCGCCCCGGCGACCGTACCGGCGGCCAGCCCGAGCAGCACCCCGACGGGCTTGTACGTGGCCCTGCCGATGCCCCTGCTCATCTGCGCCTCCCCCGGACGATCAGCAGCACGACCACCGCCGCCACGGCGCCGGCCGCCACCGTCGCCCACGGCATCGGATTGCGCCGGACCACCGCACCCTTCTCCGACGCCTGTGCCCGCGCCACGTCCGCCTTCTGCGCCGCCTGCCCGCGCACCCGGGCGACGGTCTGCGCGGCCTGCTCGCGCATCCGCTCCTTCGCCTGGCCGGCGGACTCCCGCAGCCGGGCCTTCACGTCGGCCCTGGCGGCCAACAACTCCATCGTCTCGCCCAGCTCCACCCGGGTACGCCGGATCTCCGCGCGGAGCGCCTCGGCGTCGCCGGTACCGTTGCCCGTCATGCCCGTCCCCTGTCCTTCACCGCGGCGGTGACGACGTCCACGTCCGCCCGGAGGCTCTGCACCGTCGACGCCGGCACCGGGGGGACCGCCTGGCTGACCTGCTTCTTGCCCACCAGGGCGAGCACCCCGGCGACCAGGAAGAGCAACACCGCCACGATCAGGGCGGCCAGCCACGCCGGCATGACCAGGTCGAGCAGCAGCACCGCGGTGACGACCAGCGCGCCCAGCCCGTAGAAGGCCAGCGCCCCACCCCCGCCGAAGAGACCGATTCCGATCCCGGCGTGCTTGCCCTTCCGGGTCAACTCCGCCCGGGCCAGCGCCAACTCGTCCCGTACGAGGCGGGAGACCTGCTCGGTGGCCCGCTGCACCAGTTCGGCGGTGGACGGCTCGCTCCCGGTCCGGGACGTCTGTTGGTTCGTGACGTCAGCCATGCTGTCCTCCTTTCATCATCACCGCGCTGTATGCCCGGAGTCGCCGCCCGTCAATCCTGCGCGCAGTGACCAACCACATCTGACCGCAGGTGGACCCGCACCGTCCGGCGAAACGCGGAAGCCGGTACGACGAAGCACCCGCCGACGGCGCGCGGGCCGGTCGGCGGGTGCGGTGCGAGGGTGGTTCAGCGGCGGGAGTCGGCGTGCTCGTCGGGGCCGACGAAGGCCTCGCTGCGGGCGTCGCCGTCGTGGCTGCCGCCGAAGACGCGGGCGTCGTCGGGCACCTCCGGCTCCTGGAGCCGGCGCACCGGCCGGCGGGGCTGCGCCCACTGCCAGGGCAGGGCGCCGGAGGCGTCGCCGATCTCGGTGCGGGTCCGGGGCAGGGCGGTGGGGCGGTGGTCCCGGATCCAGCCGACCAGGTGCTCGCGGACCAGGCAGCGCAGGTCCCAGAGGCTGCCCGCGTCGGCGGCGCTGACCAGCGCCCGGACGGTGATCGTGCCACCGGTCGCGTCGGTCACCTGGAGCACGCAGACCCGGCCGTCCCACAGCTCGGTGCTCTCCACCAGGCGGCGCAGTTCCTCGCGCATCGCCTGCACCGGGACCGCCCAGTCCACCTCGAACTCGGCGGTGCCGAGGACGGCGGCCTCGGTGCGGGTCCAGTTCTGGAACGGCTTGCTGGTGAAGTACGAGGTGGGCAGGATCAGCCGGCGGTCGTCCCAGATCTGCACCACCACGTAGCTCAGGGTCAGCTCCTCGATCCGGCCCCACTCCCCCTCGACCACGACCACGTCGTCGAGGCGTACCGCGTCGCTGAAGGCGAGCTGGAGGCCGGCGATGACGTTGCCGAGCAGGCTCTGGGCGGCCAGCGCGGCGACCACACCCACCACACCGGCGGAGGTGAGCACGCCGGCGCCGATGCCGCGTACGGCGGGGAAGGTCATCAGCATCACGCCGACCGTGAGCACCACGATCACCGCGATGGTCAGCCGGCGCAGCAGCACCACCTGGGTGCGGACCCGGCGGGCGTGCCGGTTGTTCGGCACGTCCACCCGGAACCGGGCCAGGGCGGTGTCCTCGATCGCGACCAGCAGCGCGGCGACCAGCCAGGCCACGGCGGCGACCACGGCCAGCACCAGGGCGTGCAGCACCACCTGCCGCCAGGGCGTGCCGACGGCGTACCCGGTGGTGAACCGAACCGCGAACTGGACGGCGAGGACGGTGCCGGCCACCTGGAACGGGCGGTGCGCGTGCTCGGTGAGCTCGGTCATCAGCAGCGAGCCCCGGCCGAACCGCCGGATCACCCGGTGCACCACCTCGACCAGCAACAGGGCGATCGCCGCCGCGGCAGCCGCGGCGGCGATCGTCTCCAGGTAGTCCTGCACGCTCTCTCCCTCCGGCCGGGCTTCGGGCAAAGGCCCTATGGTGCCCGGTGGTTCCGGAATCGGCCAGCTCAGACCTTGCGGTACCGGGACTGGAGGAAGCAGAACGTGCCGAAGGCGGCGATGCCGAGGGCGACCAGCACCAGCAGCGCCTGGCCGTAGGACTGGTCGCGCAGGGTGTGCAGCGCGGCGTCCAGGCCCCGGGCCTTCTCCGGGTCGTACTTCAGCGCGGCGACGACGATCAGCACACCGGCGATGCCGTACGCGATGCCCTTGGCGACGTAGCCGGCGATGCCGAGCCGGCGGGCCAGGGTGTGGGCCTTCGGGCTCATCTCGCCGGTCTTGAGGTGCTTTTCGAAGCGCTTGACCAGGCCGTAGATCACCAGACCGACGCCGATCGTGGCGAGCACCAGCCCGGCCAGGCCGATCACCAGCCGGCCGCCGCCGGAGGTCATCAGCTTGCCGGTGAACGCCTCCTGCTGGTCGGCGCTGTTCGAGCCGGCGTCCTTGAAGACCTTGAAGGCGGTCCAGGCGAAGTAGAGGTAGACGATCGTCCGGCCGGCGGAGGCGAGCCGCTCCCAGACGCGCTCTTTGCCCTGCTCGACGCGGTGCCCGACGGCCGCTTCCAGGCCCTGCCAGATGGCCATGGCCAGCAGGCCGATCGCGATCAGGATGACCAGCGTCTTGCCCAGGGGCTGGGCGGCGATGGTCCGCAGCGCACCGGACTGGTCGCCGTCCTCACCGGGCTTGCCGAAGGCGATCTGCAGGGCGAGCCAGGCGAACAGCAGGTGCACGACCCCGTAGCCGATGAAGCCGGCCCGGGCGAGGAGTTCCAGCCAGCGGCTGTCCGCGGTGCGGGCGGCGGTGGCTTCGGCGTTCCGGGTGAGAGACATGGCGCCACAATCTCCGAATGCGAAGATCCCCAAACGTGCCGCGGCGCCGCCTGAGAGACGCCGTCAGCTGCTGGTGTTGCGCGCCACGCGGATCTTGACCTGCTGGTCGGTGACGCTGTCCAGGGTGACCGCGAAGCCGCCCACCTCGGTGGCCTGCTGGCCGACGGTGAGGGAGAGTTGCTCGCCGGCGACCTCGACGGTGACCTGGTCGCCCTGGGCCCCGATCAGCTTCGCCTCGACGCCGAGGATGTTCGCGCTGGCGTCGACGCCCCGGTCGAAGGTGACCGTGCAGGCGTCCAGGCCGCAGTCGGTGTCGGCTCCCTCGGAGCTGCAGCCGGCCAGCACGGCCACGCCGAGAGCCAGGCCGGCGAGCAGGCCGGCAATCCGGCGGGTGGGGGTGAGCGGGGAGGTAGCGGATCGCGTCGTCACGCGACCAAGGGTACGAGACGCCGACGACACCGGCACCGCCGCGTGATGATCAGCCGGTCCGGGGCCGCGCGTTAGGGTCCGATCATGCCGTTCGACATCGCCCGGACCCGGGCCGCCTACCCCGCGCTGACCGAGGGTTTCGCCCACTTCGACGGTGCCGGCGGCACCCAGACCCCGCAGTCGGTGATCGACGCGGTCAGCGGGGCGATGGGCACCGCGCTCGGCAACCGCACCCCCGCCTTCGCGCCCGGCCGCCGGTCGCTGGAGCTGGTCGACGCCGCCCGCGCCGCGGTGGCCGACCTGCTCGGCGCGGCGCCGCGCGGGGTGGTGCTCGGGTCGAGCGCGACCGCGCTGACGTACACGCTGGCCCGGACCCTCGGCGAGACCTGGCGCCCCGGCGACGAGGTGGTGGTCTCCCGGCTCGACCACGACGCGAACGTGCGGCCCTGGGTGCAGGCGGCCCGGCTGGCCGGCGCGACCGTGCGCTGGGCGGAGTTCGACCCGGCCACCGGTGAGCTGCCCGCCGACCAGTACGCCGACCTGGTCGGCGAGCGGACCCGGCTGGTCGCGGTGACCGCCGGCAGCAACGCCGTCGGCACGATGCCCGACGTGGCGGCGATCGCCAAGACCGCGCACGCGGCCGGGGCGCTGGTCTGCGTCGACGGGGTGCACTCCGTGCCGCACGGCCCGACCGATCTCGCCTCGACCGGCGCGGACTTCCTGGTCACCAGCGCCTACAAGTGGTCCGGCCCGCACCTGGCCGCGATGGTGGCCGACCCGGCCCGCTGGGAGTCGCTGCGCCCGGCCAAGCTGGTCCCCTCCTCCGACGCGGTGCCCGACCGGTTCGAGGCCGGCACCCCGAGCTTCCCGCTGCTGGCCGGCGTGGCCGCCGCGGTCGACCACCTGGCCGGGCTGGACCCGACCGCCACCGGCGACCGGCGGGAGCGGGTCCGGGCCGGACTGGCCGCCGCCCAGGCGTACGAGGAGTCGCTCTTCGACCGGCTGCTGGCCGGGCTGGCCGACAACCCCGCGGTGACCGTGTACGGGGCTGCCGCCCGGCGCTGCCCGACGGTGTCGTTCCGGCTCGCCGGCTGGTCGCCGGCGGGGCTGGCGGCGGCGCTGGGCGAGGCGCGGCTCTGCCTCTCCTCCGGCGACTACTACGCCTACGAGTACTTCCGGGCGATGGGGCTGCGGGAGACCGGCGGCGCGGTCCGGGCCAGCGTCTACCACTACAACATGGCCGAGGAGGTGGACCGGTTGCTCAGCGAACTGCACACCCTCGCCCGGCGGCGGGAGACAATGGCCCGGTGAGCTTCCTGGTCGAGGAGAACCCCGCCAAGCACCGCTTCGAGATCCTGGTCGACGACGCGCTGGCCGGCTTCACGGCGTACCTGCCGCGCGGCGAGGTGCGGATCTTCACCCACACCGAGGTGCGCCCGGAGTTCCAGGACATGGGGGTCGGCGCCGCGCTGGTCCGGGCCACCCTGGACCAGGTGCGCGAGCAGGGCGGCCGGTTGGTGCCGCAGTGCCCGTTCGTGCGGGCGTACATCGAACGGCACCCCGAGTACGCCGACCTGGTCTTCGAGCCGGCCTGACCGGCACCGGCCCGCCGCACCGCGCGACGATCGTCGCACGGTGCGGCGGGGCGGAGTGGTCAGCGGGGGCCGGCGAGCAGTTGCGCGGCGGCCAGCGCGCCGGCCCGGGTGGCGCCGTGGGTGGCCACGTGCACCCGGCCGACGACCAGCTCGGGCACGCCCAGCTCGACCACGACCGCGTCCGGGCGGGCGGCGAGGGCCCGCTCGACGGCGGACCGCATCCAGTCGTGCCGGTGCAGGTCGCGGACGACCAGCACGACCGGCCGGCCGCCCGCCCCGGCCGTCGGGTCCGCCGGCACCTCGAACTCGGCGAACCGGGCGGTGGTGGTGCCGGGCCGCAGCGCGGCCAGCGGGGCGGCGATGCCCCAGGGCGTCTCCGGGCCGATGGCGATGTTGCGCGGCGGGGCGAACTCCACCACGTGGGCGGGGGCGACCAGCGGCAGGGCGGCGGTGGCGCCGCTGACCCGCAGGGCCCGGCGCGCGGCGGCCAGGCCGACCGGCGAACCGTCGTGGGCCGGCACGGCCCACGCCGGACGGTCGGCGCGGGCGGCCACCGTCCACGCGGCAAGCTGACCGACCCGCTTGGCCGCCTCGGCGAGCCGTTCCTCGGGCAACTCCCCGGCCATGACGGCGGCGACGATGGCGTCGCGCAGGTGGCGGGCGGCGTCCTCGTCGGCCCGTTCCCCGCCGACGCAGACCGCGTCGGCCCCGGCGGCCAGGGCGCGCACGGCGGCGCCGGCGAAGCCGTACCGGTCGGTGACCGCCCGCATCTCCACCGCGTCGGTGATCACCACGCCGGAGAAGCCCAGCTCCTCGCGGAGCAGGTCGCCGAGGATGCGGGGGCTGAGGGTGGCGGGCAGTTCCTCGTCGAGGGCGGGCACGAGCAGGTGCCCGGTCATCACGGCCTGCACCCCGGCCGCCACCGCGGCCCGGAACGGCACCAGCTCACCGGCGTCGAGGCGGGCCCGGCTGGCGTTGATGCGGGGCAGGTCGTGGTGCGAGTCGACCCGGGTGTCGCCGTGGCCGGGGAAGTGCTTGGCGCAGGCGGCGACGCCGGCGGACTGCAGGCCGCTTACCCAGGCGGCGGTGTGCCGGGCGACCAACTGGGGGTCGGCGCCGAAGGACCGGACGCCGATCACCGGGTTGGCCGGGTTGTTGTTGACGTCGGCGTCCGGGGCGTAGTTGAGGGTGATGCCGAGCGCGGCGAGGTCGGCGCCGAGGTCCCGGGCCACCTCCTCGGTCAGCGCCGGGTCGTCGACCGCGCCGAGGGCGAAGTTGCCCGGGCGGGAGCTGCCCAGCGCAGACTCGATCCGGGTGACGTCGCCGGCCTCCTCGTCGATGGCCACCAGCACGTCCGGGCGTTCGGCGCGCAGGGTCGCGGTGAGCGCGGCGAGCTGGCCGGGGTCGACGACGTTGCGGGCGAACAGGACCACCGAGCCGAGCCCCTCGCCGAGCCAGCGGCAGACCCAGTCGGGCGGGGTGGTGCCGACGAAACCGGGCTGTAGGACGGCGGCCGCCAGGCCCGCCAGGTTGCGCTCGCTCATGCGGCCCCCGTACCCCCGTGTGGTCGTCCGACGGCCGGTCGCCGTCGCGGTGCTGCCATGGTCACACCGGGCCAGGAAATAGTCAATAAACCTTACTGTTACCGTCTGGCGCCCTCCGGGGCGACGTGCGACAGTGCGGGAATGGATCTGTTGCCGCTCGCCGACGCCACCTCGCCGGCCGACGTCCCCGGCGTGCGCCTGCTCGGCGTGGTGGTCGGCGGCCTGCTGCTGCTCGCCGCCATCCGGGCCATGTTCGGTCGCCGCTGACTGATCCCCCGAGTCCGGGGTAGGGCATCCCTGGTCAGCAAGGCGCGACCGGCGCCGGGCGACGGCGAGGGGGAAAGATGAAGATCGGTTACTTCCTGTCCAGTGAGGAGTTCACCCCGGCGGAACTGCTGGAGCAGGCGCGCGGCGCCGAACGGGCCGGCTTCGAGGCGCTGTGGATCTCGGACCACTACCACCCGTGGGTGGACGCGCAGGGGCAGAGTCCCTTCGTCTGGTCGACCATCGGCGCGCTCAGCCAGGTCTGCTCGCTGCCCGTCACCACCGCGGTGACCTGCCCGACCGTCCGCATCCACCCGGCGGTGCTGGCCCAGGCCGCGGCCACCAGCGCCGTTCTGCACTCCGGGCGCTTCGTGCTCGGCGTCGGCTCCGGCGAGGCGCTCAACGAGCACATCCTCGGCGACGCCTGGCCGCAGACCGACGTCCGGCTGGAGATGCTGGAGGAGGCGGTCGAGGTGATGCGCGAGCTGTGGCAGGGCGGATTCGTCAACCACCACGGCAAGCACTACACCGTCGAGCACGCCCGGATCTACACCCTGCCCGACGCGCCCCCACCGGTCTACGTCTCCGGCCTCGGTCCCAAGGCGATCGACCTGGCCGCCCGGATCGGCGACGGCTACGTCACCGTCATGCCCGACGCCGACATGGTCCGCCGGTTCCGGGAGAGCGGCGGCGGCGACAAGCCGTGCCAGGCCGGCTTCAAGGCGGCGTACGCCGACAGCGAGGAGGAGGGCGCGCGGCTGGCGTACGAGAAGTGGCCGAACGCCGGGGTGCCGGGCGAGCTGTCCCAGGTGCTCCCGTCCCCGCGCCACTTCGAGCAGGCCGCCCAGCTGGTCAAGCCGGAGATGATGAAGGCGTCGTTCGTCTGCGGCAACAGCGCCGACGCGCACCTGGAGATGATCGACAAGTACGCCAAGGCCGGCTTCGACGAGGTGTACGTGGCCAACACCGGCCCGCACACCCAGGGCCTGTTCGACCTCTACCAGCGGGAGGTGCTCCCCCGGCTGCGCTGATCACCGCCGCAACGGCACTGTCCCCGGGCGGCCGGGGGTCACGGCCGCCAGGGCGGGGCAACGCCGTGCAGGAGGGTGCGGGTCAGCTCGTCGACCAGCCGCGGTGAGGGCTCCGGCGCGGGGCCGACGGGGTCGAGCAGGTGGCTGAGGACCAGGTCGTGGCAGACGCCGACGACCAGCGCGGCGACCGCCTCGGCGCTGGCGTCGGCCGCCACCCGGCCGAGCTTCCGCTCGGCGCGCAGGTAGCCGGCCAGCTCGGTGCGGAGCCCGCGCCCGGCACTGATCGGGTTGGGCAGCTCGGCCAGCCGGGCCAGCAGCTTGGGCTGGGTCAGCACCCCGGCCATGGCTGGCAGGATCGCCGCGTGCAGCGCCAGCGCACGGGTCAGGTACGCCCGCAGGTTCGCCTCGACCGTGGCCTCGCCCGGCTGCGGCGGGGCGCCCTCCAGCCCGGCCTCGGCGGCCCGCACGTGCGCGTGCAGCGCGTACGCGAGCAACTCCTCCTTGTCGGCGAAGTGGTTGTAGAGCACGCCGTCGGCGACCCCGGCCTCCCGGGCGACGTCCCGAACGGTCAGGGCCACGGTGCCCCGCCGGGCCACCAGCCGCCGGGCCGTGGCGATCAGGTGCTCGCGCAGGCTCTGGTCGCCGTCGCGCAGCGCGGCGGCCTTCCTCGGTGACATCACCGGCATCCTAGGTGTGGAGCTGCCAGAGAGCCGCACCAACCCGGGAGGTCAGCTCAGGTATTGCCGGTTGGCCTGGGGGTCGAGCTGAGGACGGCGTCCACGACTGTGTCGGCGTAGTGCGGGGTGATCGGCTGGCCAGTGATCAGGAGCCGGTACCACAGCGGTGCGATGAGCAGGTCTTCGATCAGGTAGGGGTCGAGGCCGGCCACCTGCCCGCTCTCTTGCGCCGCGCGGATCCGTTCGCGATTGCGTCCCGAGAGCGGGATGTGGATCTTCTGGTGGAGGATGGCGGCGAGCTCGGGGTCGTGCTGGGCCGATCCGACCACCCCGGCGAGGAGCCCGCGAAACGTGTCGTCGGTGAAGATCTTGGTTGCGGATCGGATCCAGGAACGCAGGTCCGCCGCGAGGTCGCCGGTGTCGGGGATCAGGAAGTACGGCTCGCCCAGGCGTTCGGTCAGTGCGTCCAGGAACAGCGCGCCCTTCGTCGGCCACCAGCGATAGAGCGTCGGCTTGCCGACCTTCGCGCGGGCGGCGATCGCCTCCATGGTCACGGTGGCGTAGGAGCGTTCCGCGCACAGATCAAGGGCGGCCTGAAGAATCACCGCTCGCGATCGCGCACCACCGCTGGCCCGTCCAGTCACAAGGCGACCGTACCACGGGAACGTAACGTTTCGTTCTTGACACGCCAGCCGCCAGCTGCGTTAATACTCTCATTGAACGTTACGTAACGTTACGTTTTCAACGTGTAGGAGAAGCTGTGACGTCATCGATTCTGCTCACCGGCGGGACAGGCACCCTGGGGCGCCTGGTCCTGCCGCTCCTGCGCGATGCCGGCTTTGAGGTGCGGGTCCTCAGCCGGCGCGGCGGCGAGTCCCGCACCGGCGTCGAGTACGTGAGCGGCGATCTGCTCAAGGGTGACGGGATCGAGCCCGCAGTAGACGGGGCCGAGATCATCCTGCACCTGGCAGGCGCCCCCAAGGGCGACGCCGAGGCGACCGCGAACCTGGTGCGGGCCGCCTCCCGAGCGCGGGTGCGGCACCTGATCTACATCTCGGTCATCGGGGCGGACCGGATCCCGCTGAGCTGGTTCGGCTCCAAGCTGGCCGCCGAGCGCGCCGTAGCCGGCTCCGGCCTGCCGTGGACGACGCTGCGTGCCGCCCAGTTCCACGAACTGACCCTGAAGACCCTGCAGGCGATGGCGAGGCTGCCGGTCATCCCGGTCCCGGGCGGAATGCGGTTCCAGCCGGTCGACGCGCGCGACGTGGCAGCCCGCCTGGTGGAGATCACGCTCGACAAGCCGGCCGGCCTGGTGCCCGACCTGGCCGGGCCCGATGTGTACGGAATGGCTGAGCTGCTCCGCGGGTACCTGCGGGCGCGCGGCAGACGCCGGTTGATGATGCCGGTCCGGATGCCCGGAAAGGCCGGCCGCGCATACCGGGCCGGCGAGAATCTGACTCTCGAGGCGGCGGTGGGCAAGCGAACCTGGGACGACTTCCTGACCGAACGGCTGCGATAGCACACCGATCCGTCGGTCGGCAGCCGACGCGCTCAGTGGCCATCCCGCACGTCCCATCCGCGCGCCGTGGGCGGCGGGAAGGCCTCCGCGGTGAAGGGCTCATCCTCGCGCGGCCGGCTGACGCGTTCCCGCCGACCAGCGGCGCCCGGTTAGAGCTCGAAGAGCTTTGGAGGACACCTCGATGGGCGAGCCCGAGTTCGTCTACACGACCTGCATCAACACCACCCCCGAGCGCCTCTGGCAGGGGTTGACCAACCCTGCCATCACCCGGCACTGCTGGCGCGGGCTGACCTTCGACTCAGACTGGAGACCCGGCTCCACCGTGACCGTGCGCTACCCCGAGCACAACGTGACGATCGCCGACCCTGCCCGAGTCGTGCTCGAGTCCGATCCCTGCAGACGACTGTCCTACACCTGGCACACCTTCACCCCGGAATGGGCGGCGGTCAGCGGGTTCAGCGAGGAACTCCTGGCCCGCTTCTCCGCCGAGCGCCGCTCCAAGGTGGCCTTCGACATCGAAGACCTCGGCGAGACCGTCCAACTGACCGTGACCCACGACGACTTCGCACCCGGCAGCGCCGTACTGCAGGCCGTCACCAACGGCTGGCCACGCCTCCTGGCCGACCTCAAGACCTTCCTCGAAGAACCCTAGACCTACTTCGATCAGGCGGACCTGCAGCTCGCCGACGGCGTGAACGGTCCGCATCAAACAAGCAGGTGGATGGCAACCATTCCCCGCCACTCACCTCGGCGAGGCCAAGGCCCGGGCGTCCTGCGCCGGCAGTAGCGGAGCGGGTTGGCTCCCGTGCGGGCACGGCTCGCCGGCTCTTGATCCGTCCCCCAGGTGGCCGCCCAGACCGGCGTTGACCAGCGTCGGCATCCCGCATATGAATTCGATTGAGGAGACGGACGTGACGAACGACCCAAGAATCAGACAGGTGTCGATGGTCAGCACCGGATCGGTGTCGATTCACCCCGAGCACGTGTCCGCCACCCGCAAGCCGATGTACTGGTGGTTGTTCACCTCGCGTCGCTGGACACCGCCGCTGCCCATCAACGTATACGTGATCGAGCACCGCGACGGGCTGGTGCTGTTCGACACCGGACAGGACCGAGCGTCGGTGACCGCCCCCGATTACTTCCCGGGCGGCATCACCGGAGTGATGTACGGCAGGCTTGCCCGCTTCGATATCGGCCCCGAGCAGACCCTCACCGCCCAGTTGGCGGCAATCGGCTACGACATCGGCGATGTCCACACCGCTGTCATCTCCCATCTGCACCAGGACCACATCGGCGGCCTGCGAGAGCTGAGCGGCGCCGAGATCGTGGTCAGCCAACGGGAGTGGAACACCCTCGGCAAGCCGCAAGCGGAACTGCGGGGCCTGCTGACCTCCCACATCGACCTTCCCGGACTGCGCTGGCGCCACATCGCCCCCGAGCCCCTTGCCGACCCCGCCCTGGCCCCCTTTTCCACCGGCCACGACCTGTTCGGTGACGGCAGCATGGTGCTACTGCCCACCCCCGGCCACACTCCCGGGTCGCTGTCGATGCTGGTCCGCAGGCCCGGCCGGACACCGCTGCTCATGGTCGGCGACCTGACCTATGACTCGGCTCTGCTGGAGCGTGGCCAGGTGCCCGGCGTCGGCGAGCGGCGCAAGCTGGCCGATACGACACAGCTGGTCAACGAACTCCGCCTGCGGAATCCCGGCCTGACGGTTCTGGCCGCCCACGACCCGGGCGCGGCCTCGAACCTCGTCGCCGCTGACCACAGTGAACCGATATGAAGTAACCCAAACATCTAAGAATCTCAACTTGAGGCACTGCGCCTTGCGCAATGAAAGGGCGTCCATGCGAACCACGACCAATGAGCGAGCGACAAGATTGGTAGACGCGCCGCCCTCACAGGTCCGTCTGTTGCTGATCGATGCGCGGGCAATACCCGGTTGGAACCCGGCAATCCGAGCCATCGATGGGCCCGCCGAAGCTCCCACCGGGGTCCAGTACGCCATCAAGGTACGCGGCGGACTCAGTGGGACCTGGGAATACACCCGCATCGACGAACGGCACATCGACGTGACCTGGCAGGTTCCAGGGTTCCTGGAAACCGGCACCTGGCTGCTCGGGCCGCACGGAGGGGGCACGATGGTCACCCACCAATTCCAGCACCAGGGGCCCCTGGCCCACATGCTGAGCAACGCCTTTCGCGGGGTTGCCGAACTCCGCCTCGATCGCCTGGCCCAGCAGGTCACCAGTCCATGAAGTGAGAGCGGAACAGGGCGTCCTCCGAACACGTGCAACGACGCAGTGGCCGGCCGGCGCAGGTCTTGTCGGACATGGCCGTAGCTCAGGTGGGCGGTGGGCCGGCCTCGTTCGACCCGGCGGACCGCAAATCACGCGAACGAACGCCGGGTCCACGTCTTGGCCTTGCCGTCACGGCCTTGACGGGTGCGGCGCCGGCCCGCCCCGCCGGTGCCGTCGCGCGCCCCGGACGGGCGGCGTGCCCCGTCCGGGCGGAACGAGGGGTCGGAGTGGCCCGGCGGCGGGCGTTCGGCGGGTCAGGCCGGGCGGTGGGCGGTGACCAGCCAGGCGGTGCCGCGCAGGCGTACCCCGTCGGGGCCCTCGTGGGCGCGCAGCGCGTCGGTCAGCGCGGCGCGCGCCCGGCCCGCGGTGGCCGCGTCGACCCGGTCGAGCTGGTGCCGCACGGGTCCCCAGCCGGCAAGGAACTCCCCGGCGTCGACCGCGTCGCGCCCCCAGAGCTGGGACGCCTCGGCCGGGACGCAGGCCGCCCCGGTGAGACCGGCGTCGGTGAGGACCCGCTCGACGACCGCCGGGTCGGCGAGGGAGAGCGGCTCGGCGGCGCCCGTACCGTCGGTGCCCGGGTGCGGCAGGTGGGCGGCCAGCGCGGCGAACATCCGCCCCAGGTCGCTGTGGCGGATGTCGTCGAGGCAGACGAAGGCGAGCCGGCCGCCGGGGCGCAGCGCCCGGGCGAGGTTGCCGAACGCGGCGACCGGGTCGGCGAAGAACATCACCCCGAACCGGCTGAGGACCACGTCGAACGCGGCGTCCGGCAGCGGGTGCACCTGCGCGTCACCCTGGATGAACCGGACGTTGCCCACCTGCTCCGCCGCCGCGCCGGCCCGGGCCCGGTCGAGCATCGGCGCGGAGAGGTCGATCCCGACCGCGTGGCCGTCGCCGGCCCGGCGGGCGGCCAGCCGGGTCAGCTGCCCGTTGCCGCAGCCGACGTCCAGCACCCGGTCGCCGGGCCGGACGCCCGCCAGCAGCGGAGCGTTGAAGCCGGCGTTCACCGCGTCGTAGCGGTCGTGGTGCCGCGCCCAGTGCCGGCCCTCGTAGCCGTTCCACGCCTGCGCCTGGTGGCTGTTGACGACGGTCTCCATCGGGCCTCCTCATTATGAACACACGTTCATGGGCACTCGTTCATGATGGGTGGGCGGATCGGGCGGTGTCAACGGTTTCGGCGCTGATCTCCTCGGGTACCTCCGGCCCTCGATGAAGCTGTCCATGCACTCGACGACGTTGCGCCGCGCGGCGCGGAGCCTCTTCGGCTGGACCGCGCTGCGGCCCAACCAACTCGCCGCCATGCGCGCGGTGATGAAGCGACGCGACGCCCTGGTGGTCCTGCCCACCGGCGCCGGCAAGTCGGCGATCTACCAGATCCCGGCCAGCCTGATCCCCGGACCGACGGTGGTGATCTCCCCGCTGCTGGCGCTGCAGCAGGACCAGATCGCCGCTCTCAACGAACGCCAGCGCCCGGAGCTGCGGGCGGTACGGATCAGCTCCGACGAGTCCCCGGCCCAGCAGGCCCAGGCGATCGAGGAGATCCGCGACGGCTGCGCCGAGTTCCTCTTCATCACCCCGGAACAGCTCAGCAACCCCGACCGGATGGCCGAGGTCAGGGCGCTCAAGCCGGCGCTGGTGGCGATCGACGAGGCGCACTGCATCTCCGCCTGGGGGCACGACTTCCGCCCCGACTACCTGGCGCTGGGCCACCTGATCGACGGCATCGGCCGGCCGCCGGTGGTGGCCCTGACCGCCACCGCCTCACCGCCGGTGCGCGACGACATCATCGCCCGGCTGCGGCTGCGCGACCCGGAGGTGGTGGTCTCCGGGCTGGACCGGCCCAACCTCTTCCTGGAGGTGGCGCACTGCCCCACCGACGACTACCGGTGGCGGCGGCTGGTGGCGCTGCTGCGCGACGACCAACGCCCCGGCATCATCTACGTGCCGACCCGGCGGGCCGCCGAGGAGCTGGCCCAGCGGTTGACCGACGCCGGCTTCCCGTCGCAGTACTACCACGGCGGGATGGCCACCGGCGCCCGGCACGAACTGCACGAGGCGTTCCTCGCCGACCAGGTGCCGATCATGGTGGCGACGTCGGCGTTCGGCATGGGCATCGACAAGCCGAACATCGCCTGGGTGGTGCACATGGCGCTGCCCGACTCGCCGGACAGCTACTTCCAGGAGATCGGCCGCGCCGGCCGGGACGGCGCGCCGGCCCGGGTGCTGCTGCTCTGGCAGGCCGAGGACGTCGGGCTGCAACGCTACTTCAGCGGCGGCCTGCCGGACTCCACCGAGCTGCGCGACCTGGCCGCGCTGCTGCGCAAGGAGGCGCGGACCAGGAAGGAGCTGCGCGAGGTGACCGGACTCGGTCCGCGCAAGCTCGGCCAGTACCTGTCGCTGCTGGAGCAGGTCGGCGCCGCCGAGCCGCGGGCCAGGCAGCGGATCGGCTCGCCCCGCTACTCGCCCAGGCCGGTGGACGCCGCCGCGGCGGCCCTGGCCGAGGCGGAGCGGCAGCAGACCGTGACCCGGTCCCGCACCGACATGATGCGGGCCTTCGCCGAAACCACCGCCTGCCGCGGCCAGACGCTGCTGGCGTACTTCGGTGAGCAGATGTCGGAGGTCTGCGGGCACTGCGACAACTGCCACGCCGGCACCAGCACCGCCGACGACGGCGCGGTCGGGCCGTTCCCGGTGCACAGCCAGGTCCGCCACCCAGAGTGGGGGGCGGGACTGGTGCTCAACTACGAGGAGGACCGGATGACGGTGCTCTTCGACGAGGTCGGCTACAAGACGCTCTCCGTGCCTGTGGTGTCCGAGCAGGGCCTGCTCACGCTGGACTAGCCTGACCGGGCACCGGGCGCAGACGCAACGAAACGAGAGGGGCTCAGTCGTGATCGAACAGCCGGCGTACACCGGGTTCGGGTTCTCCGACGAGGAGTGGGGGCTGCTGGTCGGCCTGCCGCAGGCGGTCCTGACCGCGGCCAGCGCCGCGGAGCACGACGGCGGCCGGCGCACCCGCGCGGAGAACGCCGCCGGGCTGGAGACCATCTCCGCCGGCCGCGAGTCGGCCAACCCGCTGGTCGCGGCCGTCGCCGGGGAGATCGTGTCCCGGGTGGGCGACCCGGAGGCCGGCGAGGAACTGCCGGTCATCGAGCCGGCGGACCCGCAGGCCCTGATCGACGACGTGCTGGCCCGGGCCGGCCAGGCGTCGGCGCTGCTGGCCGCCCGGGTGGACGAGGGCGAGGCCGGGGCGTACAAGCACTGGCTGGTGGAGATCGCCGAGCAGGTGGTCGGCGCCGCCGCCAGCGGCGGCCTCCTCGGCCTCGGTGGCGACCAGGTCAGCGACTCGGAGCGGCGCTTCCGCGACCGGCTCTCGCACGTGCTCAACGACTGATCGGCACCACCCCGGATCCGCGCGCCCACCCGGTCGCGCGGATCCGTCGGATCCGCGCTCTTCCGCCGGCAGGGCCGTCATCGACAATGGGCCGGACACACGCGGAACCATGGAGGCGGGAAAGATGCTGGACCGGAACGTCATCGACACGGAGGCGCTGCCGCCGCGCGAGCGGTTCGGCATGTGGCTCGACCTGGTCGCCCGCACCGCGTCGCCACTGCAGATGCGGTCCGCGCACGCCGACGACTTCACCGCCCGCGCCGAGATCATCCCGCTCGGCCCGATCCAGCTGGTGAACTACCGCTACCCCTCGCTGGACGCGATCCGGACCGCCAAGCTGGCCCGGCAGACCGAGGTGGACTACTTCCTGCTCGCCCTGACCACCACCGGCACCGGCTCGTCGGGGCAGGCCGGCCGGCAGAGCGTGCTCGGGCCGCGTGAGTTCACCTTCTACGACGGGTCGCGCCCCCACCAGGTCAGCCACGAGGGCGCCCAGGGCGGCCAGCAGCACGCCAGCTCCGTGGTGGCCCTGATCCCGTTCGGCGCGCTGCCGCTGCCCCCCGACCGGCTGGCTCCCCTGCTCGCCGGCCGGATGTCCGGCACCGAGGGGGTGGGCGCCCTGCTGGCGCAGTACCTGGTGCAGATCACGGGTCACCCGGAGCAGTACCACGCGGCGGACGCCGAGCGGCTCGGCACGACCGGGCTCGACCTGATCGTCACCATGCTCGGCCGGCACCTGGTCGCCGAGGACGCGGTGCCCCGGGAGGTACGCCGTCGGGCGCTGCTCGCGCAGGTGCGCGGCTACATCCAGCGACACCTGGGCGACGCCACGCTGAGCCCGCAGCGGATCGCCGACGCGCACCACGTCTCCGTCCGGACCCTGCACCGGCTCTTCGAGACGGAGGAGACCACGGTGGCGTCGTACGTGCGCGACCTGCGCCTGGACCGGTGCCGCCGCGACCTCGCCGACCCGGCGCAGGCGCACCGGGCGATCCAGGCCGTCGCCGCCCGCTGGGGCTTCGGTGACAAGGCGGTCTTCAGCCGCGCCTTCCGCGCCGCCTACGGCGAGACCCCACAGGGGTACCGCGCGGCCCGGCGGGAACAGGCACGGATCGTCAACGACGCGGCATCCGTCGTCAACTCGACGTCGACATACTGAATCGGGATCGGCGGTCGGCAGGCCCGTGCCGGCCACCGATAACGGGGGACCGTGGTGGCGCCCGTGACCTCCTTGTCACGGGCGGCCGCCCCGGTACCGCCAGGACGGCCCGCCACCGCCCGCCACCCGGCCACACCGACTCCGGCCCCGTCGCTCTTCCCCCCAGGACCGACGACGGGGCCGGTCAGGCCTCCTCCAGCAACTCCAGGACCGTCCGCTCGGCCTCCGGCTTCGGGGTGTCCGGCCGGACCGGCGCCACCACCCCGTCGTGGTAGAGGTCAACCACCCGCGGATCCACGTAGGACGTGCGGGCCACCGTGGGGGTGTTGCCCAGCAGCTCGGCGACCTCCTTCATCACCCCGGCGACCGCCTTCTTCCGGGCGTTGGCGGACCGTTGCACGCCCACGGTGGCCAGCTCCGTCGCCGCGAGCACCGTCGCGTGCCAGGTGCGGAAGTCCTTGGCGGTCATCTCGCCGCCGCTGGCGTCGCGCAGGTACTCGTTGACCTCGTCACTGCGCACGTCGCGCCACTGCCGCCCGTCCCAGTAGCCGAAGAGACGGTCCTCCGCCCGCCGCCGCCGGCGCAGGTTGGTCAGCACCTGGCACAGCTCCGCATCCTCGATCCGGCGGACCTGCTCGATGCCGCCCTTGGCGGGGAACTCGAAGACCACGCACCCACCCCGGGAGCGGGCGTGCTCGGGGCGCAGGGTGGAGACCCCGAAGGTGGCGTCCTCGCCGACCGCGTACTGGTCGTTGCCGACCCGGAACATCCCCATGTCGAGCAGCCGGGCGACGGTGGCCAGCACCCGGTCCCGGTTCAGGCCCCGCCGGCCCAGGTCGTCGGCGATCCGCGCGCGCAGCACCGGCAACCGGTGGGCGACCTCCAGCACGTGGTCGAACTTCGCCTCGTCGCGCTTGCGCCGCCACTCCGGGTGGTAGAGGTACTGCTTGCGGCCGGCCGCGTCGACCCCGGTCGCCTGGATGTGCCCGTTCGGATACGGCGAGATCCAGACATCCTGCCAGGCGGGCGGGATGACCAGCTCGCGCAGTCGGGACAGCACATCGGGGTCGTGGACCGGCTCGCCCCGGGGGTCCAGGAACACCCAGCCCCGGCCGGCCCGGCGGCGACCGTACCCCGCCCGGCCCGGATCACTACGCCGCAATCGCACCGGAGATCCGCACCGCCTCTTCGGCCTCGTTCACGGCGGCCAGCACCCGGTCCACGGGCAGGGCCGCCAACGTCGGGTGGCTTCCTACCCCGGGCCGGTCGGGCCAATCCCGCGCGCCGCTCCACAGCGCCCGGTGCCGGGGCCGGTCCGGCGGCGGACCCCACTCGGCCGGCGGGACCGGGCCGAAGAGCAGCACGGACGGGGTGGCGTAGGCGGTGGCGAGGTGGCCGACCCCGGTGTCGCCGCTGACCACCAGCCGGGCGTGGGCGACCAGCGCGGCCAGCTCGCCCAGGTCGGTCCGACCGGCCAGGACGGCGGGGTCGGGCAGACCCGCCCCGGCGGCCACCCGCCGCGCCAGGTCCCGCTCGTCGGCCGAGCCGGTCACCACCACCCGGTGGCCGCGCTCGGCGAGGGTCCGGGCCAGCGCGGCGAAGCGCGCCGCCGGCCAGCGCTTCTCGGGGATCTTGCTGCCCGGGTGGACGACGGTGACCCCGGTCGGCGTCCGGTCCGCCGCCGGCCGGCGCAGGGCGAGGTCGCCGGGGTCGGCGGGGACGCCGTACCAGGCCAGCAGGCGGCACCAGCGGTGCACCTCGTGCTCCCCGGGACGCCACCGCGGGCCGTCCGGGTGGCCGGCCTCCGGGCAGCGGAACGCCAGCAGCCGGCCCGCGCCGGCCAGCATCCGGTGCGAGTCGGGCCCGCGCCCGTGCAGGTTGACCGCGACCGGCGGGGGCGGCCACGGCGGGGAGCCCAGGCCGTCGGTGGGCAGCAGCCGGTCGACGCCGCCGACCAGGTCGACCAGCGGCCCGAGCCAGGCCGGCGCCGCCAGCGCCAGCTCCCGGTCGGGGTACGCGGCCCGCAGCGCGCGCAGCGCCGGTACGGCCGTGGCCAGGTCGCCCACGCCGAGGGCGCGGAGCACGAGGATCACGGGTACGAGGTCTCCTGCTCGGCGCAGACCACCATCTCGCGTATTGCGCAACCGGGCGGCTGGGAGAGGGCGAACATCACCGCGGCGGCGGTGTCGGCCGGGTCGTTGAGCTTGGCCTCCGGGCCGGGCCGGTACTGCGGGTCACGCGCGTCGAAGAAGGCGGTGCGCATCCCGCCGGGGATCAGCAGCGTCACGTTCACCCGGCCGGCGAGTTCGGCGGCGAGCGCCCGGGTGAAGCCGACCACCCCGAACTTCGCCGCACAGTACGCGGTGGCGTCGCTGACCGCCTTCACCCCGAGGGTGGAGGCCACCGTGACGATCCCGCCCCGGGACGCCTCCAGGTACGGCAGCGCCGCGCGGACCACCGCCACCGTGGCGAGCAGATCGACCGCGACGATCCGTTCCCAGGTCTCCCGGGGCACGTCGGCGAGCTTGCCGGGCACGTCGGTGCCGGCGGCGGTGACCACCGCGTCGAGGCCGCCGGAGCGCTCGGCCAGCTGCCGGGTGGCCTCCTCCGCGGCCCGGGTGTCGGCCAGGTCGCACTCGACCCAGGGCACCCCGTCACCGGGGCGCTGCCGGTCCAGCACCAGCGGCCGCCCGCCGGCCCGGGCCACCGCGGTGACCACCGCCGCGCCGAGCCCGCTCGATCCGCCGGTGACCAGGACGGTCGGGCCGGCACCCGGTGCACTGCTCATCGCGCTCCCTCCGCCGTCGGACGCTGCGCACCGGCGGCCCTGACCGCGCCGGTGGGTGCGGCGCGGTACGCCCCGGGGCGCTCGCCGCGGGCCGCCGCGATCATGTCGGTGGTGGAGCGTCCGTCCAGGTACGGCACCACCACCGAGTGCCCGCCCCAGCGGCGCAGCGCCTCGGCCTCCGGCAGGCTCGCCGGGTCGCCGCCGCCGGTGGCGTAGTCGCCGCCCTTGACCCAGATGTCCGGGCGCAGCCAGCTCAGCACCGCGTCCGGGGTGGACTCGTCGAAGACCAGCACGGCGTCGACGCAGCTCAGCGCCGCGAGCAGCCGGCTGCGGTCGCCCTGCGGCACGACCGGGCGCTGCGGCCCCTTCAGCCCGGCGACGCTGGCGTCGGAGTTGAGGCAGACGATCAGGCAGTCGCCGAGCTGCCGGGCGGCCTGCAGGGTCGCCACGTGCCCGGCGTGCAGCAGGTCGAAGCAGCCGCCGGTGGCGACCACGGTGCCGCCGGCGGCGCGTACCTCGGCCACCACCGCACCGGCCGCGGCGGCCCCGATCCGCTCCCCGCCGCCGCCCAGTGGCACCGGCGCGGCGGCGCGGACCTCGGGCGGCAGCGCGGCCGCCACTCCCCCGCCGGCCACGTACGCCGACGCCTCCGCCACCGCCTCCTGCACCGCCTCGGAGACCAGCGCGCCCCGGGCCAGCGCGAGGCTGGCCGCCGAGGCGAACCGGTCCCCGGCCCCGCAGGTGTCCCCCTCGGCGTTCACCGGAGCGGCGACCACCAGCGGGGTGGCGCCGGCGTGGCAGAGCAGCGCGCCGTCGCCGCCCAGGGTCACCGCCACCGCGCCGGCTCGCCACCGCTCGCGCAGCCCCTGCGCGCCCCGCGAGGCGGTGGCCAGCCGGGACGAGCCCGGCGGGACCTCGGTCAGGTCGCGTACCTCCGCCTCGTTCGGGGTGGCCAGGGTGACCCCGGGCACCGCCGCCGGTCCGCGCGGGTGCGGGTCCCAGACCACCGGCGCGCGGGTCGCGGCGAGCGCCGCGCGCAGCGCGGGCTGCCGGGCGACGCCCCGGCCGTAGTCGCTGACCAGCACGGCGGACGCCTCGGCGATCAGCCGGAGCACCGCCTCGCTGGGCGGTCCGGGGTCGGCGGCCGACCCACCCCGGTCGTGGCGCAGCAGCACCCGGCCGCGGGCCCGCAGCCGGATCTTCTCGGCGGTGGCGCCGGGCAGCGGCAGCGCGTACACCTGCACGCCGGCGGCGCTGAGAAGGCAGCTGAGCCGGGCGCCGCCGGCGTCGTCGGCGAGCGCCGTCACCAACGCCACCTCGCCGGCGCCCTGGGTGGCGGCGAAGACCGCGGCCAGGCCGGCGCCGCCGGGGCGGTCGGCGTACGTCGTCTCGTCGAGCACCGGTACCGGTGAGTCCGGGCAGAGCCGGTTCACCACGCCCTCGACGTCGCGGTCCAGCAGGGTGTCGCCGATGACCACCAGGGGTCCCCGCACGGCCGGCCTCCTCATCCCGCCTCGACTTGCCGGTCGCCGCCGTCGAGCACCACCTCGACGCCCGCGCGCACCGGCGCGGTGGGCCGTTCGACGGGGGCCGCACCGGCCGTCCCGGCCACCGCCAGCGCGGCCGGCAGGGCCCGGTCGACGTACTCGCAGAGCACGTGGGTGGAGACCAGGTGCAGCTCCTGCACCACCTGGCTCTCCGGCGAGGCGATGGCGAGCGTCTCGTGGCAGGCGTCGGCGAGCGGGTTGGGCGCCGGGCCGGTGAACGCCCAGCAGCGCAGCCCGACCTCCCGGCCGGCGCGGACGGCGGCCAGCAGGTTGGCGCTGGCCCCGCTGGTGGACATCAGCAGCAGGATGTCGTTCTCCCGGCCGTGCGCGCGGACCTGGCGGGCGAAGACCTCGTCGTAGCCGTAGTCGTTGCCGATCGCGGTCATCGCGGAGGTCTCCGCGTGCAGCGCGATGGCCGACAGCGGCTGCCGGTCGTCGCGGAGCTTGCCGACCAGTTCGGCGGTGAGGTGCTGGGCCTCGGCCGCGCTGCCGCCGTTGCCGGCGACCAGCAGCCGGCCCCCGCCGGCCAGCGTGGCGGCCAGCTCGGTGCCCCAGCGGGCGAGCTGCTGCTCCGAGGACCGGTACGGCAGCAGCGCCTCGGCCAGCATGGTGAGGTGCGCGTCCAGCACCCCTTCGGCGGCCGTGGTCATCAGGCGACCACCCGGGTCGGCCGGCGCACGGCGGCCACCTCGCCGTACAGCTCGGCCAGCCGCTCGGCGGTGGTCGACCAGGAGTAGCTGCGCCGGGCCCGTTGCAGCGCCGCGGTGGCGTACCCGAAGCGGCGGATCCGGTCGTCGAGCAGGCGCTGGATCGCCGCGCCCAGGGCCTGGGGGTCCCGGGCCGGGACCAGGTCCCCGGTCACCCCGTCGACCACGGTGTCCTTGATCCCACCCACGGCGGTGCCGACCACGGGCACGCCGCAGGCCATCGCCTCCAGCGGGGTGAGCCCGAACGGCTCGTACCAGGGGGCGGCGACCAGCACGTCGGCGGAGCGGTACCAGCGCCCCATCTCCTCCCGGGGCACCGCGCCGACCAGCCTGACCCGGTCGGCCACCCCGCAGGTGGTGGCGAGGGCGCGCAGCCGGCGGGCGTACGGGTCGGTCTCCAGCAGGCCGGCCGGCGGGCCGCCCACCACCACGCACTCGGCGTCGGGCACCAGGGCCATCGCCCGGATCACCGTCTGGAAGCCCTTGCGTTCCACCAGCCGCCCGACGGTGAGGATCCGGGGCCGGTCGGGCTCCCGCTCGGCGGCCGGGCCGAGCGGGGCGAAGCTGGCGAGGTTGACCCCGGACGGCACGACGGTCATCCGCGAGCGCGGGACGCCGAGGCGAACCAGCTCGCCCACCTCGTCCTGGCACTGCGCGACCACCCGGTCGACCGCGCGGCCCAGCTCCCGCTCGTACGCGATCCGCCGCGCCGGGCTGGTGTCCTGCACGCCCTGGTAGCGCCGCTTGACGGTGCCGAGCGCGTGGTACGTCTGCACCACCGGCACCCCGGTCTGCCGGCTGGCGGCCAGCGCGGCGAGCCCGCTCATCCAGAAGTGCGCGTGGATCACCTCGGGCACCCAGTCGCCACCGCGCCACCGTTCCACCAGCCAGCCGCTGAACTCCTTCATGTGCGGCAGCAGCGCGTCCTTGGCCAACGGCTCGGCCGGGCCGGCCGGCACGTGCACCACGTCGTACCCGTCCGGGGCGCGGACGGTGACCGGCAGATCGACCGCGTCGCGGCGGGTGTAGACCCGGACGTCGTGCCCGGCGGCCGCCAGCGCGGCGGAGAGCTCCGCGACGTGGGTGTTCTGCCCACCGGCATCCTCACCGCCCAGGATGGCGAGCGGGCTGGCGTGCTCGGAGATCATCGCGATGCGCATACTTCCTCCTCCAGCAGGCGGTCCCAGTCGGCGAGGAAACGGTCCAGGCCGTAGCGGGCCCGGGCGGCGGTGCCCGCCTCGGCGCCGGCGCGGCGGGCCTCGGCGGGTTGCGTGACGAACCGCCCCGCGGCCTCCAGCAGCGCGTCCACCCGGGTGGAGAGGGCGCCGGCCCCGGGCGGCACGGCCTCGACGGCCTCGGTGGTGGCCAGCGCGACGACCGGCATGCCCATCGTCATGGCCTCGATCAGGCTCAGCCCCAGCGACGTCCACCGGCACAGGTGCAGGTACGCCCGCCGCCGCGCCAGCTCGGCGTGCATCCGGTGCTGCGGCACGTCGTCGTGGCTGGCCAGCCGGTCGGCCGGGAGGCCGAGGTGTTCCGCGAGCCCGGCGACCTTCATGCCGAACACGTCCAGCGGGGCGATCTCGGCGAAGCGGGACAGCAGGTCGGTGCCGGTGACCCGCCAGCGGCGTACCGGCTCGTTGATGACGACGGCGAGCCGGTCCAGCTCGCCGGTCCACTGCACCGCCGGCGGGACCACCCCGTGCTCGACCACGGCGGTGCGGGTGCCGCCGTTGTCCCAGAACAGCTCGTTGAAATGGGTGACGTGGGTGAGCAGCAGGTCGTCCCGGTCGGCCATCGGGTGGCGGGTGTTGGGCACGTCGCCCTTGGGGGTGTTGTGCTCGACGTAGATCGCCGGCAGGTCCCGGCCGGCCCGCCGGCCCAGCCAGTCGCAGGCCAGGTCCATCTCCTCGGGCCGCTGCAGCAGCACCACGTCGACCTCCTCCCGGCGCAGCTGCTGCGGCGTGACCTCCACCGCGCTGTCCGGCCAGGGATAGGTGCGGGCCCGACCCAGCCCGTACGGGCCGCGGTCGGGGGTGACCGGCACCAGGTAGCGGTGCTTGCCGTGCACGAACGAGGTGGTCCAGGAGCCGTGCACGTGCCACACCAGGATGTTCATCGGGCGCTCCCGCCGCCGGCGATCACCGGATCGATGCCGACGGTGGCCGGCGCCGCGCCCGGCGGGGGCGCGTCGGCGGGTACCCCGAGCAGGCGTACCGCCGCCAGGACGTGGTCCGGCTCGATATTGGACAGGCAGGGGTGGCCGGGCACCGGGCAGCGGGTGGCCCTGGTGTCCCGGCAGGGCGCGGCGGCGTCGCCGAGGCGGACCGCCGGCACCCGGTACGGCCCCCACTGTCCGAACGGGACGGTGGGGGCGAAGAGGCTCACCACCGGCACGCCCAGCGCGGCGGCCAGGTGCGCCGGGCCGGTGTTGCCGACCACCAGCGCGCCGGCGTCGGCCAGCACGGCGGCGAGATCCGCCAGACCGGTCCGCCCGCCCAGGTCGACGCCGGTGTCGCCGGCCACCCGGGCGGTCAGCTCCGTCTCGTCCGGGCCGCCGGTGACCGCCACCCGGTGGCCGGCCGCAGTGAGCACCCGGACGATCCGGGCGGCCAACTCGGGCGGGCAGGCCCGGGTCTGCACCGCCGAGCCGGGGTGCAGCACCACGTAGCCGGGCCGGCCGAGCCGGGCCGGGGCGGGCGACAGCCCGTCGGTCCGGATGCGCAGCGCCGGGTCGTCGGCGGCCGGGAGCGGGAAGCCGGCGGCCGCGGCCAGCGAGAGCGCCCGCTCGGGCTCGGGCAGCCCGTCGGGCACCCGGTGCCGGACGTCGAGCAGCGCGCCCGGGTAGTCGTCGCTGATCGCGCTGACCCGGGGCACACCGGCCATCCGCAGCAGCAGCGCGAGCGGGAGCGGTGACTGGTGGAAGGAGGTGAAGACCACCGCCTCGTCGGCGCGCACCCCGGCGAGGCGGTCGGTGAGCCGGCGGATGTCGTC
The DNA here is from genome assembly GCF_029893845.1 of Micromonospora sp. A200. NCBI lineage: Bacteria > Bacillati > Actinomycetota > Actinomycetes > Micromonosporales > Micromonosporaceae > Micromonospora > Micromonospora sp. A200. The sequence continues at coordinate 215,326 of NZ_JARXXY010000005.1, forward strand.
CGGGTCGACCGGGGCGGGGTCGCCGTCGATCCAGGGCAGCGGCCATTCGACGAGTTCGTCGACGCCGGGCAGCAGGGCGGCGGCGTGCCGACCGCGGGGCCCGTGCAGCAGGACGACCCGGTCGGCGCCGGCGGCGACGGCGCGGACGGCCGGGCCGGTGACCAGCACGTCGCCGGCGGAGTCGCTGCGGACGACCAGCACCGTGCCGGCCCGGCGGGGCGCGCTCGGACGCAGCGCGGCCTGCCGCCGCAGGATCTCCTCGATGGCCGCCGGCAGGTCGCGGGCGACGTGCGGGGCGGCGGCCACCTCCTCGGGCCGGGTGACCGGGGTGGGGACCAGCAGGCCGGTGGCGCCGGCGGCGAGCGCGGCGGTGATGTCCCGGCCGATGTCACCGACCAGCACGCACCGGGCGGGCGTGGTGCCCAGCGCGGCGGCGGCCCGGTGGACCAGGCCGGGGGCGGGTTTGCGGCAGGCGCAGTCGTCGCCGTCGTCGTGCGGGCAGACCTGCCAGGTGTCGAACGGGCCGAGCAGGGCCTCGATCCGGGCGTGCACCGCCCGCATCTGCGCGGCGGTGAACATCCCCTTCGCCAGCCCGGACTGGTTGGTCACCACGCCGAGGCGCAGGCCGGCCGCGCGCAACCGGTCCAGCGCCGCCCGCGCGCCCGGCATCGGCCGCACCTTCTCCGGGTCACCGTTGTACGGCACGTCCTCGACCAGGGTGCCGTCCCGGTCCAGCAGCACCGCGTCGAACAGGACCGGCCGGATCACGGCCCGGTCGACGGCCGGGTCGACCTGGCCTGACCTGCGCTGATCCGGCTCCATCTGGTCCCGTCGCACGGGCGGCGGGTTCCCGGAGCCCCGGGGAGTAAACATCATCTACCCGGCGGTACGGCTCGTCGCCGTCCCGGCCGCGCAGGGCTCGCCGACCCGGCCTTACCCGTCGCGCCGGAGAAGCTAACGCCCGGTCCGCCCCGCCGGTTAGCCCTGGTCGCCGTCGGGGTACTGGACGTCAGTGGCGATTGTGGAGAAAGTGATCGACGCTCCCCCGCAGCAGGTGTTCGACGTGCTGGCGGACGGGTGGACGTACAGCGACTGGGTGGTCGGGACCGTGCACGTGCGGGACGTCGACGACACCTGGCCGCGGGTGGGCAGCCAACTGCACCACAAGGCCGGGCCGTGGCCGCTCTCGTTGCATGACTCCTCAGTCGTGCTGGCCTGCGAGCCACCGCACAAGATGGTCATCAAGGCCGGGCTCTGGCCGGCCGGTGAGGCGATCGTGGTGTTCACCCTGGAACCGGTCGGCGCCGACGCCACCCGGGTGCGGATCGGCGAGGACTTCGCCGCCGGGCCGCTGCGCTGGATCCGCAACAAGCTCAACGACCTGGTCCTGCACCAGCGCAACAAGGAGACCCTGCGGCGGCTCTCCGACATCGCCACCCGTCAGAAGGCGGACGAGGCCGCGGAGAGCTGAGGGGCGGGGAGCCTCGACGGGGCCCGACGGGGCACTGGCTACCCTTTGGGGGAAAACCGTCGGCAACCAGAGGATGTCCGTCATGATCGAACCCGTGGAGCTGCCCTCGCCGTGGCGGGAAGCACGCCTGACCGTCGTGGTCCCCACCTACAACGAGGCGGGCAACCTCCCGGCGCTGGTCGAGCGGCTCCTCGCCCTGCCGCTGCCCGGCCTCAAGGTGCTGGTGGCGGACGACAACTCCCCGGACGGCACCGGCGAGGTGGCCGACAAGCTGGCCATCGAGCACCCCGACCGGATCCAGGTCGTGCACCGGGCCGGCAAGGAGGGCCTAGGCCGGGCGTACGTCGACGGGATCGGCCGGGCGCTCGACGGCGGCGCCGACTACGTGGCGCAGATGGACGCCGACCTGTCCCACCCGCCGGAGGCGCTGCCCGGCATGCTCGGCGCGCTGCTCTCCACCCAGGCCGGCGTGGTGATCGGCTCCCGGTACGTGCCCGGTGGCGAGCTGGACGAGAACTGGCCGCTGTACCGCCGCGCGCTCAGCGGCTGGGCGAACCTCTACGTGCACACCCTGCTGCGGGTGCGGATCCGTGACCTCACCGCCGGCTTCAAGATCTGGCGGGCGGACGCGCTGCGCGACATCGGCCTGGAGCGGGTGCAGTCCAACGGGTACAGCTTCCAGGTCGAGATGCACTACCTGGCCACCAAGCTGGGGCACACCATCCTGGAGGTGCCGATCCGCTTCGAGGAGCGCCGCGACGGCGACTCGAAGATGACCACCGCCACCAAGGTGGAGAGCGCGCTGATGCCGTTCAAGCTGCGTGCCCGGCACCGCAACCTGGAGCGCTGACCCACCCGTCCGCACCCGGACCGTCACCTGGCGTGACGGGTGCGGCGGACACCGTCGTGAGCGACCCTGTCCGAGAGGCATGCGAATGCCGCTCGGGCAGGTCGCTTGTCTCCGGCAGGAGGAAGCCGCGCCGGGTCAGCGGTAGACCGCGCGATGGGCGGCGCCGATCGCCCCGGCGTACAGGCCACCGGTGAGGGCCCGGCTGCGGCTCAGCGCCGCCCGCGCCGCGTTCGCGCCCGGGGCGCCGTGCACCCCGCCGCCCGGGTTCGCCGAGGCGCTGGCCAGGTAGAGCCGGTCGACCGGGGTGTCCGGCCGACCCAGGCCGGGCACCGGGCGCAGGAAGAGCTGCTGGTACGCGGCGGCCGTGCCGCCACCCACCGCGCCGCCGACCAGGCTCGGGTTGCGCTCCTCCAGGTCGGCGGGGCCGGCCACGAAGCGGCCCCGGACGAGCCCCTTGAAGCCGGGGGCGTAGCGCTCCAGCACCGCCTCCATCCGGTCCACGTGCGCGGCCACGTCCTCGGCCCGCCAGTCCCGCCGGAACGGCAGGTGGGTGTACGACCAGAGCGACTCCGTGCCGGCCGGTGACCGGCTCGCGTCGGCGGTGGTCATCTGGCCGACCAGCAGGAACGGGTCCTCCGGCAGCTGCCCGCAGACCAGGTCCGCCGCGTAGCGGGTGAGCCCGTCGACGTCCGTGGCCAGGTGCACGGTGCCCGCCCCGGCGACCTGCGGGTTGACCCACGGCATCGGCCCGTCCAACGCCCAGTCGACCTTGACCGTCGACCCGTCCCAGCGGAAGTGGTCGAGGTCGTCGACCAGCCGGGGCGGCAGCCAGGCCGCGCCGACCAGGTCCAGGTAGAGCGCCGGCGCCGGCACGTCGGCCAGCACCGCCCGACGGGCCCGCCAGGTGGCGCCGCCCTCGGTCCGTACGCCCATCGCCCGGCCCCGGGCGACGAGCACCCGGTCCACCCGGGCGGAGTAGGTGATCCGGCCGCCCTTGGCGATCAGCCGCGCGACCAGCGCGTCGGTGATCCGCTGCGCGCCGCCCACCGGCACCGGCCAGCCGACCTCCTGACCGAGCATGGCGAGCAGCCAGCCGTAGATGCCGGAGCCGGCGTCGTCGGGCGACAGGTCGGTGTGCAGGGCGCAGCTGGCCATCAGCGCGGGCGCGCCCTCGCCCCGGAACACCTCGCGGCCGAACTGCCGGCTCGGCAGCACCAGCCGGCGGGCCAGCCGCAGCGCCCCGGCGGTGCGCAGCCGGCCCAGCAGCTCCAGCCCTTCGCGGACCGGTGGGAAAGGGGTGAACAGGGCGTTCACCAGGGGACGGGAGATCGTCCGCCAGTCGTCGTACGTGTCGAGCCAGCGCTGCCCGTCGCCGGGCGCGAACGCCTCCATCGACGCGGCGCTGCGGTCGGGGTCGCGGTTGAGCACCGCCGCCCGGCCGTCCGGCAGCACGTGCGCCAGCACGTCGGGCGCCTGCGTCCAGGCCAGCCCGTACGCGTCGAGGCCGAGCCGGCGCAGCACCGGCGAGGCGTACCCGAGGGGGTAGAAGGAGCTGTAGAGGTCACTCAGGTAGCCGGGGGCGGTCACCTCGGCGGACCGGACCGCCCCGCCGGGGGCGCCGGTGGCCTCCAGGACCAGCACGTCCCAACCGGCGTCGGCGAGCAGGTTGGCGGCCACCAGTCCGTTGTGCCCGGCGCCGATGACGACGGCGTCCGCGGTCTCGATGCCGGTCCCGGTCATCCGATCCGCCTACCCGGCCAGCAACCGGGCGAAACGCGTTTGCCTTGCCGGGACCGGGGCATCCACTGCCGCATGTACAGGGTTGAACAGCTCATCGGTGGAGTGTGGGGCGCGGGCGGCGCGGGCGGTGAACTGGTCGTGCACGATCCCGCCGACGGCACGCCGGTCAGCACCGTACCGGTGGCGACGGCGGACGAGGTGGCCAAGGCGGTCGAGGCGGCCCGGGGCGCGGCGGCGGAGTGGGCGGCGACGGCCCCGGCGGAGCGGGCGGCGGCGCTGCACCGGGCCGCGGACGCGCTGGCCGCGGCGGCGGACGAACTGGCCGAGGCGACGACGGCGGAGATGGGCAAGCCACTCGCCGACGCCCGGGGCGGCGTGGAGGCGGGCATCGGCACGCTGCGACAGTACGCCGAGTTGGGTCCGGTGCGGGGCGGACGGACACTGCACGGCGGCACGCACGCCATCGACTTCATGGCGCCGGAGCCACGCGGGGTGGTCGCCGCGATCACCCCGTGGAACGACCCGGTGGCGGTCTCCTGCGGGCTGCTCGGCGCGGCCCTGGTGACCGGCAACGTGGTGCTGTACAAGCCGAGCGAGCGGACCCCGGCCACCGGCTGGCTGCTGGCCCGGGTCCTCGACGGCGCGCTGCCGGCCGGGGTGCTGTCCCTGCTGACCGGCGGTGGCGAGGTGGGCGCGGCGCTGGCCGCGCAGGAGGTGGACGTGGTGGCCCACGTCGGCTCCACCGCCACCGGCCGGGCCATCGCGGCGGCCTGCGCCCGGACGGGCGCGAAGGCCCTGCTGGAGAACGGCGGCAGCGACCCGCTGATCGTCGACGCCGGGCTGGACCCGGTCTGGGCGGCCGGGCAGGCGGCGATCGGTTCGTTCGCCAACGCCGGCCAGATCTGCGTCGCCGTCGAGCGGATCTACGTGCACCGGGACGTGGCGGAGGACTTCGTCGACGCGCTGGTCGACCGGGCGGAGGCACTGCGGGTCGGCCCGGGCCAGGACCCGGAGACCGAGCTGGGCCCGCTGGTGGACCGGCGGCACCGCGACCACGTGCACGGCCAGGTGACCGCCGCGGTGGCCGAGGGGGCGACGCTGCGCACCGGGGGTGTGCTGCCGGAGGGGCCGGGGGCGTTCTACCCGGCGACGGTGGTCACCGGTTGCCGGCACGAGATGACGCTGGTCCGCGAGGAGACGTTCGGGCCGGTGGCGCCCGTGGTGGTGGTGGACTCGTTCAGCGAGGCGTTGCGGTGCGCCGCCGACTCCCCGTACGGGCTGGCCGGCACCGTGCTCACCGCCTCGATGAGCCACGCGCAGCGGGCCTGGCGGGAGCTGCCGGTGGGCACCGTCAAGGTGAACGCGGTGTTCGGCGGGGCGCCGGGCGGCGCCGCGCAGCCGCGTCGCGGCAGCGGCCAGGGCTTCGGGTACGGCCCGGAGCTGCTCGACGAGTTCAGCACGGTGAAGACGGTGCACCTGGAGGCCCCGGGCGGCGGCCACTGGTGAGCGGGAACGCGGGAGCCCGGGACCGTGCGGTCCCGGGCTCCCGTGCGTCGTGCCCCCGGCTCAGCGACCGCTGCGGGCCTTGGACTTCTCGCGGGCCTCCGTGGTCTGCCGAAGGTTCGCCTTCTGGATCGCCTTGACCAGTTCCGGCTTGGTCATCCGGGACCGGCCGGGTACGTCCAGCTTCCTGGCCACCTCCATCAGGTGGTCCTTCTTGGCGTTGGCGTCCACGCCGCCCGCCGTGGGAGCCCGTCGGGCCGGTCCGCCACCCTGCGCCTGGCGGTCGCTGGGTCCCTTGCGTCCCTTCGGCTCCCAGTGGTCGCCGACCTTCTCGAACTCGTGCTTGACGGCGGCGAACGCGGTGCGGTGCGCCCGCTCGCCCTCGCCGTACGTCTCCACCGCCGAGTCGTGCGTCTTCTCCCAGGTGCGCTGCGCCTTGTTCGGGGAGCGCCGCAGCGTGCTGGGCAGTACCTCGCGCCCGGGCATCTCGTCCTCCTCCGCGTCGATGTCTGCGTATGGACGGTTCCCCAGGCCCTCATCGGCAAACTCACCCGCCGGGTTTGTCGATTTCCGGCACCGGGTACCGGCGGGGCCAGCGGGTGCCGGGTGCGCCGGCGGGGACGGGAGCGGGAGATGGCAGCGAGGACGGAGCCGACCGCGGTCGCCGGGAGCCGGGACGGCCTGCGGGTCCCCAGCCGGGTACGCCAGCTGAACTGGTCCACCTGGCGCGGAGCGCTGGTGCGCAGCGGGCGCAACTTCGTCAAGGACAACTGCGCGGACTGGGCGGCAGCGCTGACCTACTACGGCGTACTCGCGCTCTTCCCCTCCACCGTGGTGGTGGTCGCCCTGGTCGGCCTGGTCTCCGACGGCGAGCGCACCGTCGACACGGTGCTGGAACTGGCCCGCGACATCGGCGCCGGCTCGGTGGTCGCCAACGACGGTTTCGTGTCGGTGGTGCGCACGGTGGTCGACCAGCAGAGCGGGGCGAAGGTGCTGCTCAGCTTCGGTCTGCTCGGCGCCCTCTGGTCGGCGTCCGGGTTCATCGGCGCGTTCACCCGGGCCTCCAACGCGATCTACGGCGTCGAGGAGGGGCGGCCGTTCTACCGGTTGCGCCCGATGCAGATCGGCCTGGCGGCCGTGTCGCTGGTCCTGCTCGCCGTGGTGGCGCTCGGCCTGATCGTCAGCGGGCCGGTGACCGACGCGGTGGGCGACCTGCTGGGCGCCGGCCGGTTGGCCCGCACGGTGTGGAGCGTGGCCAAGTGGCCGGTGCTGGCGCTGGTGATGATGACGCTGCTGTCCCTGCTGTTCTGGATCGCCCCGAACGTCCGGCAGCCGAGGTTCCGCTGGCTGACCCCCGGCGGGGCGGTGGCCCTGCTCTCCTGGATCGTCGCCTCCGCCGGTTTCGGCCTGTACGTCGCGAACTTCGGCTCCTACGACGTGACGTACGGCAGCCTGGGCGCGGTCATCGCCTTCCTGGTCTGGCTCTACCTGTCCAACTGCGCGCTGATGTTCGGCGTGCAGATCAACGCCGAGCTGCAACGGGGCCGGGTGCTCCAGGCGGGGGCGGAGGATCCGGGCGAGCCGGTCCTGCCGCCGAAGGCCCCCGCCGATTCGTGACCGCGTGCCGGGTTCGGCGTTTCCCGGGGGCCGCCAGGGGTAGCACCAAGGCATGGAACTGGAACGTGGCAGCAGCAAGCACGGACCGAGGCTCGACGAGCAGATGAGCCAGGAGGTCGCCGGCCTCGTCCAGGGCCCGGGCACCGGGGGCTCGCGCGCCGAGGAGTTCCGCGAGCCCGAGCCGGCCGGCGAGGACCAGCCGGCTGCCACCACGGCGCCGGCGGGTGAGCTGCGCAGCGGCGCCCCGAAGGGCATGAGCTCCCGGGACGTCGAGGACCGCAGCCGGCTCGGGCGGTTCATCACGATGACGGCCCTGCCGGGCGACCGCGAGAAGCTGATCGCCAACGCCCGCGAGAACCAGGCACCCGCCGACCTCATCGAGGATCTGGAGCGGCTGCCCGACGGTACGCGGTACCGCACCGTTTCCGAGGTGTGGGCCGCACTCGGTCACAAGAACGAGACGACCCGCTGGTGACCGGATCGGCCCACGATCCGGACGAACACCGGCGGCCAGAGGAGGAATCTTCATGAGCGGCGTTACCGAGCACGTGGACGTCTCCGTCCCGATCCGCACCGCGTACGACCAGTGGACCCAGTTCGAGGAGTTCCCCCACTTCATGGAGGGGGTGCAGGAGGTCCGGCAGCTCACGGACACGATGACCCACTGGACCGTCGACATCGCCGGGGTCAAGCGTGAGTTCGACGCCGAGATCACCGAGCAGCTCCCCGACGAGCGGGTGGCCTGGAAGTCGACCGGCGGCACCCAGCAGGCCGGCGTGGTCACCTTCCACCGGCTCGACGAGGGCAGGACGCGGGTCACCCTCCAGATGGACTTCGAGCCGCACGGCGTGGTGGAGAAGGCCGGCGACAAGCTGGGTGTGGTGGACCGGCGCGCCAAGGGCGACCTGGAGCGGTTCAAGCAGTTCATCGAGCGCCGCGGTCAGGAGACCGGCGCCTGGCGGGGCAAGGTGGACCGCCCGCAGCCCTGATCCTCTCCCCCGCACCTCACCCGTCCGATGGCCGCCGGAGAATCCGGCGGCCATCGCCGTGTCCGGTTCCGGGTGCCGTCGCCGGGCCCGACGAGTGGGCGCGGCCGTTTGCGATCATCAGCCCCGGGTACCGCCAAGGAATGACGGAGAACGACGACAGCGTGTGGCGAGACGAGCAGAAGATCCCGCTGAGGGAGCTGGACCGGGCGATCGCCCGCTCCACGCTCGACGGGCAGGCCGACGACGTCACCGGCAACGACGCCGGCGAGGAGGCCGCCTTCGGGCACGGCCCCGAGGCGGTGGACCGGGGTGCCGGGCCGGCCGAGCGGCGGGAGATGACCGACTCGGAGCGCGCCTACCGGCCGTCCACGACCGGCCGGACTGGCCCCGACACTCTCTGAGCCACGAGACACCCCCCGGGCGGGACCCGCCCGGGGGCGGGCCCGTCCCCTCAGCCGGTGAGGGCCACCGACCGGCGCCCGGTGACGGCCACCGACCGGCGCCCGGCCATGGCATGCAGGAGCAGCAGCAGCACCGACAGCACGGTCAGCGCCGGCCCCAGCAACGCCACCGAGGTGTGGCCGAAGAGCACCCCGAGCCCGCCGGGGATCAGCGCCGCGCCGAGCCCGGCCGTCCCGATCTGGACGCCGATGGCGCGGTCCGCGTGCGCCGCACCGACCCGCTCCGGGGTGGCGAGGGTGAGCAGCGGGTAGACCGGCGCGGCGGCGAAGCCCACCAGGACCAGGCCGGCCACCGCCACCCAGGCCGGAGCGGGTAGCGCGATCAGCAGGGCGCCGGCCGTCATGCCGAGCAGGCTGCCCCGCAGCACCCGACCGACGCCCAGGCGCTCGGCGACCACGCCCTGCACGACCCGCCCTACGAAGAGGCTCCCCCAGTAGCCGGAGACGCAGAGGCCGGCGGTGGTCGCGGACAGGCCGCGCCCCTCGGTGAGCAGCAGGAACGCCCAGAGCCCAGCGCTGATCTCGATCGCCACGTAGAGCATGAAGGCGAGCGCGCCCAGCCAGACCGCCGGCAGCCGCAGCGTCTCGCGTACCGGCACCGGCCCGGTGCCGGCCACGACGGGTACGGCCGGGTCCGCCGGCCGCCAGGCCCGTACGGTGAGCGCGAAGGCGGTGGCCAGGGCGATCTGCGCCCCGGCGACGAGCCCGTAGCCCCAGCGCCAGCTCAGCCCGGCGCCGAGCGCGCCGGTCATGATCAGCGGGCCGAGCGCCACCCCGAGGCCGAAGCAGGCGTGCATCCAGGTCATGTGCCGAGGCCCGAACGCCCCGGCCGCGTACGCGTTGAGCCCGGAGTCGACGGCGCCCGAACCGAGCCCGAGGACCAGCGCACAACCGATCATCAGGGCCAGCTCCGGCGTCGAGGCGTACCCGGTGAGCGCCAGGCTGGCCAGTACCGTGCTGCCGGCCAGCAGCCGACCGACGCCGAGGCGGGCCAGGGTGAAGCCGGCGAGCACGCTGGAGGTCAGATAGCCGACGGTGCCCGCGGTGAGCACCAGCCCGACCGCCTCCGTCGGTACCCCGAGGTCCGCGCGGATCGACGGCCAGCCGACCCCGATCAGCCCGTCGGGCAGGCCGAGGCTGACGAAGGCGAGGTAGGCGAGCAGGAGCAGGGAGGCGCGGGGCGGGGTGACGGACACGGGGGGCCATCCTGCCGTACCCGCCGAGAACACTTCGAGCCGGCAACGACTTCCCCCGAACCGGCAAAAAGCAACGCCCGGACGGGCAGGAATGCGGACAGCCCATCCAGAATCGGCCGATCGGGTGACGGCAACCGGGGGGCGCCGCGTCAGACTTTCGGGATGCAACAGGGCTCCGGCTTCCTCACCCCACGTCAGCGGCGTCTGGCCTGGCTCGGCTTTCTGCTCGCCGCGCTCCAGGCCCCGGTCTCGGCCAAGCTGGTCGCCGACGACTCCTGGCTGTTCAGCCTCTGCGTCGCGCTCATGGTGGCGACCGTCATCATCGCCGACGACACCAGCCGTCGCCGGCCGGCCGACGCGCCGTCCGACTGACACCCACCTGACGGGCGGCCCCGCGACACCCGCGCGGCCGGGGTCACGGGGTCGGGTCGGGGACGTTGCGCTGCGGGCCGGTCGACGGCCTGGCCGGGTCGACCCGGTGCAGGGCGTACGCGGTGGGACGGTGCTGTTCGCGTCAGTCCCGGGATGGGCCGGGCTCGGCGGGGCGGGCCTCGTGCCCGGGTCGGCCCCGGGTCCGCCGCCGCTCCTTCATCTCCGCCTCGTAGAGATGGCGGCGGCCGTCCACCAGCTGGTCCCGGGCGGCGCGGTCCAGGTCGCGGAAGACCGCGTAGTAGTTGTCGTCGAAGTCCTCGACGATCTGGAACGTCCACCGACCGGCGATCACGTTGCGGCCGAGCAGCTCGGTGCGGACCCGCTCCGCGAGGTCCTCGTGGCCGGCGGCCCGCAACTGCGCGACCGCGTCGTCGAGCATCAGGTCGGCGTGCCCGATCAACTGGTGCAGTGAGTAGAGGTGCCCGCGCGCCCGTTCCACCGCCTCCAGCGCCTCGCTGAGCTTGCCCAGCGCGGCCACCGTCTCGTCGGTCACCCCGTCCGGCCGGCGGTGCTGCCGGTCCGGGCCGTCGTCGTCGTCGTGCTGTCCCATCCGTCCCGTTACCTTTCAGTGAGTAAATGTGACTCACGATTGGCAGCCGTCCGTTGCCGGGCGGCGTTGACCGGATGAACCGGTCTTGACGCTTCACGGCCCGCTGCCCCGCCTGCGGGTGCAGGTCTTACGGGTCTTACGTAGGCTCCACGTCCTGTTTTTGCGTCGCCCGGCAACTCCAGGTCGACGTGCTGAACTAGGCCGGCAAGATTACGTGCGGCGTTGACGTCCCGGTCCAGGGACAGTCCGCACGTGGTGCAGTTGAAGTTACGTTCGGCCAGCGACAGCTTGGGTTTCACCGTCTGACAGCCTGAACAGGTTTTGGAGCTGGGGTACCACCGATCAGCGACGTACAACACGCTGCCGTACCAGCCGGTCTTGTAGCCAAGGTGCCGGCGCAGGGTCGCCGGGGCGGCGTCGGTCAGAGCCCTGGCCAGCTTACGGTTGCGGACCATCCCGGCCACGTGCAGGTCCTCGACCACGACGGTGGTGAACTGTTGCGCCAGCCGGGTGGTGAGTTGGTGCCACGAGTCGGCGCGAACAGCGGCGACGGTGGCGTGCAGCCGGGCCACGGTGTCCTGCGCCCGCTGCCACCGATTGGACGCGGTCCGCTTACGCCGGGTGGCCGGGTCGTACGGGCCGATTCGGCGGGCGGCCCGGCGTTGGGCCTTGCCGAGTTTCTTCAACGCCGCCTTGAACGGTGCCGGGTTGGGCACCAGCTCGCCGGTGGACAGCACCGCCAGGTGCTTGATGCCGGCGTCCACGCCGACGATCCGACCGGCTTTCGGCGTGTGCGCCGGACGGCCCACGGCGCGTTTGACCGTGACCTGTAACGAGCAGAACCACCTGCCGGCGGTCTCGGTGACGGTTGCGGACAGGATCGTCGCGGTGCCAGCCTTCACCCGGCGGGCCAGCTTACGGGTGGACTCGTGGGTGCGGATGCGGCCCAGCCGTGGCAACACCACGTGCCGGTAGCCGGGGTCGACCCGGATCGCCCCGGTGGTGAACCGGGCCGACCTGCGGCAGTGCTTCCTCTTGGTCCGGGGCCAGCCCATCCGGCGGCCCTTGCGGGCACCGGTACGTGACGCGTGCCAGTTGCCCAGCGCCGCCGACAGGTTGGCCAGGCCGGTGTTGAACGCCTCTTTGGAGCATTCCGCCCACCACGGCGCCACCCACGTCTTGATTTCGTTCCACGTGCGGCGTAGGTCCGGTAGCGACCAGCCCTGCCACGGGGTCAGGTCCGCCTCGGCCACCCCGTAGCTGGCCTCGGCGGCGCGTTGGGCCTTAACCGCGCTGACCCGTCGCAGCATGTGGTTGTAGACGAACCGTGCCGCGCCGGTATTGCGGCGCAGACCGGCCACCTGCACGTCGCTCGGGTCGAGGGCGAACATGTACGCCTGAACGGTCCACCCGGCGGGCGGCTCGTACCGTTTCACCGCAGGCCCCCGGCGGTCGCGGCGGCCACGGCGCGGCTGGCCCGGTTCGCTGCGCCGCGGCGACCGTACAGCCGGGAACACAAGCTGGTCAGGATCTCCGTCACGTCCCGCACCCCGGTCGCCCATGCGGTCACACGGGCTACCTGGCGATCCAGGTCGGCTCGCTGATCGACCGACGACACCCGGGCGTAGACGACCACCTGGCCCTGGGTGTCACCGCCGGCTACATCAACCATGATCGTGCCAGACGGAAGAGGCCGAGCGGGCACCGGCATGGTCCCCTCGCGGAACCATCGATACGCGGTCTGCGGTTGCACCCCGTTGCGACGCGCCCACTCGGCAAGCTTCATGAGACCGACACTAAGACTCACAGACTCGTACGTCTGCCCACAAACGGGCAAACTGCTGACTACCCCAGGGTGCCGGCTGCGCCCGTTCGCGCGCAGTTCTCCTTGTGCCCACCCTTGGCCGGATCAATCCCGGCGGAGGAGGGCGGCCGACCGGAAGAGGACCTGGGACCGGCCGAGCGGCCGAGGCCGCCCGGGCCGCCGGGTGACTAACCTCGGTCCCCATGCGTCTGCCGTACTCCCAGGTCGCGACCCGGACCGCCGCGAGCGCGGCGCGGTCCGCCCTCGCCCTGCTCAGCGCCTCGGTCGGCGTCTCCGGCCTCGCCGCGGCGGCCGCCAACCCCGGTCTGCTCGCGATGGTCGACCAGCACGCGGCCGCGGTACGCGACAGCCTCGACGGCGACCGGCGGCGGCTGACCCCGGCGGCGCTGGTCGGGTACGCCGACGGGCTGCGGGCGGCCGCGCTGGAGCACGGCCTGACCCTGCCCACCGGCACGATCGACTGGACCGAGCCGGACTGGCTGCGCATCCGCCTGCTGGCGGTCTGCGCGCTGGCCCGCACGCTCGACCCCCGCCACCTCGAAGCGGCCTGACCCGCTCCGGACACGACGGAGGGGCGTCCGCGCCACGCACGGACCCCCTCCACCGGTACGCCTCCGACTCAGGTCCCCGGACGGCGGAACTGCTGGGTCTCCTCGCCCACGTTGCCGGACTGGTACGTCCCCCGGCCCCCGGCCGCCGCCCTGGCCTCCTCGGCGCCCGCCATGGGCTGAACGCGCTCGGCGCCCCGGTCGGCCATCTGCCGGCTCATGTCGCCCCGCCCGGCCGCCTGGGCCTGGCGGTGCACCTGGATGGCTCGCGACTCCTCGGCCATCCGGTCCAGCCAGCGGTCCCAGCGGCTCTGCATCGGCTTCACCAGACCACCGCCGACGCCGACGATCAGGATGCCGGCCACCGTGGCGAGCACCGCGATCAGCACCGGCGTGGTCACCGTGGTGGCGACGCCCACCTGGTTCAGCGCGGCGATGATGCCGAGCGCCAGGATGAAGACCGCCGTCAGGTCGCCGAGGATCCGGCCGTACGAGAGGCCGCCCAGCGCGCCGGTGACCAGGTCCCGGACGGCGTTGGCGATCGCGGCCGCCACGACCACGATGACGATCGCCACGAACGCGCGCGGCAGCCAGGCCACGACGCCCCGGATCAGGTCACTGATCGCGTTGGGTCCCCACACCCCGAAGGCGAACTGCAGGGTGAACAGGAGGACCGCGTAGTACGCGAGCTTGGCCAGGATGTCACTGGCGTCGTACTTCGTGCGTTCCAGTGCCCGTTTGATGCCACCCCGTTCGACCGCCCGGTCGAACCCCACCCGTTCCAGTACCTTGTCCACGATTTTGAGTACCGCTCGGGCGATGATCCAGCCCACCACGAGGATCGCGATGAACGCGATCGCCCTCGGGATGAAGAGCAGCACCGACCTCCACATGTCGGCCACGGCGTCGCCGATGTCGGCCTGCCTGACCGCAAGGGTTTCCGGCATGATGTCCCTCCTGTCGCATGGACTGCGCCGGCCGGATACCCGGTCGCTCAGGGTGCACGCCGCGACACCCAGGATCAATTTCCCGACATATCCCCCGAAAGACCTCCTGACCTGCCCTAACATCACCGCGCCCGGACCGTCCGGCACGGTCGGGAGGCATGATCCAAACCTCTGCGCGACGCTCCGGCTAGGCTGCGTGACATGCCAGGCACGGTCGGGCGAGTCCCCACGCCACCACCCGCCGCCCCCGGACCGGCCCCGGTCTCGCAGGTGGCGGCGACCGTGCTCGCCCACCCCTGGGCGGGCACCCCGCTCGGGCCGCCGCAGCGGTGGGACCCGGCGGTACGCGCCCTGGTCGACGTGATCCTCTCCTCGCCGGTGCCGATGGCGCTCTACTACGGCGACGAGTTCGTGCTGCTCTACAACCAGGGCTACTCCGAGCTGATCGGGGACCGGCACCCGGACGCCCTCGGCCGGCCCGCCGGCGAGGTCTTCGCGGACCTCTGGCACACCCCCGGGGTGGGCGACGTGATCGAACGGGCCTACCGGCGGGGCGAGTCCTTCCTCCAGCGGGAGTCGATGCTGCCGGTCGACCGGCACCTGGCCGCCACCGGCGACCACGCCGTCTTCACCCGCGGCCACTCGCCGGTACGCGACAGCACCGGCCGGATCGTCGGCGTGTTCACCGTGGCGGCGCAGACCACCCAGCTCACCCAGCAGTTGCAGAGCCTCAGCGACTTCGCCGCCGCGCTCTCCGGCACGCTCACCCTCGACGACGTGGCCCGGGTGACCCTGCGCTACGCGCTGCACTCCTTCGACGCCGACCGGGTGACCTTCGCCGTCGACGACGGCCCCGGCTGGCGGATGGTCCGGCGGATCCGGGGCGAACTGCTCGACGAGGCCGACGAGCGGCTGCCTCCGCTGTGGCGGCCCACCGCCGCGGACTCCCCCTTCCCGGTGGTGGTGACCGCGCGCAGCGGCGTGCCGTACTTCGTCGGCGACGGCGAACCGCTGCGGGCGAGCGCGATCGACCGGCACGACCAGAAGATCCGCTCGCTGGCCGCGCTGCCGCTGCGCTCCTCGGTGATCCGCGGCGGCCTCGCCGTCGGCTACCGGACGCCGCACGGCTGGTCGGCGGCGGAGCGGGCGTTGCTGGCCGCCTCCGCGGAGCTGGTCGGCCAGGCGGCCGAGCGGGCCCGCCGGTTCGAGACCCAGCACGGCACCGCCCAGCTGCTGCAACGCAGCATGCTGCCGGAACGGCTGCCGGCGCTGCCCCGGCTGCGCATCGCCGCCCGCTACGACCCCGGCGTGGACGGCAACGCCGCCGGCGGTGACTTCTACGACGCCTTCGTGCTGCCCACCGGCGACCTGGGCGTGGTCCTCGGCGACGTCGCCGGCCACGACGTGCAGGCGGCGGCCCGGATGGGCCAGGTACGGGCGGCGCTGCGCGCCCTGGCGCTGGCCGACCCGCGCCCGGACGCCGTGCTCACCGGGCTGGACCGGCTGGTGGCAAGCCTCGGCACCGAGACCGGCACCCAGGAACTCTTCGTCACCGTGGTCTTCGGCGTGGTGGACGCCGACCGCGGCGAGATCACGCTGGCCAGCGCCGGGCACCCGCCGCCGCTGATCCGGCGCTGCCACCCCGACGGCTCGGCGACGGCCGCTTTCGTCGAGCTGCCGGCGGGCGCCCCGCTGGGGCTGGGCTGCCGGCCGCGTACCGCGACCGTGCCGTTCCAGCCCGGGGACACCCTGCTGCTGTACAGCGACGGGGTGGTCGAGCGGCGGCGGCAGAGCCTCACCGCGGGGCTGGACGTGCTGGTCACGGCGGTGGCCGACGCGGCCAGCGGCGACCCGCGAGCGCTCTGCGCGGTGGCCACCGGAGCGGTGGAGGGGGCGACCGAGGACGACGTCGCGGTGCTGGCGGTGGAGCACGCGCGGAAGCCGAGCCGCTCGGCGAGCATGGAGATGCCGGCCGAGCCGACCGCGCCGAGCCGGGTGCGGCACTGGCTGACCGCGCAGCTGACCGACTGGCGGGTGCCGGAGGCGGTGATCGGCGCGGCGGTGCTGTGCACCAGCGAGCTGACCACCAACGCGCTGCTGCACGCCGGCACGGCCGCCCGGGTGGAGATCGACCTGAGCCCGGAGCGGCTGCTGGTGTCGGTCGCCGACTCGGGCACCCGGGGCACCGTGACCCGGGCGCAGACCGACACGTTGAGCAGCCGGGGCCGGGGCCTCGGCCTGATCGAGCAGCTCTCCGACGCCTGGGGCACCGACCCCACGGTCCGTGGTTCGACGGTCTGGTTCGAGATCCTCATCCCGGCGGGGTGAGCACGGGCGTCAGGGCCGCCCGGACGGGGTGCCAGGAGCGAGCTTGTCGAGCCCTTTGGTGTCACCTGGAGCGCTATGGTGTCTTGCGTGAATCTGGCGCAGGGTCGACGGCTGCTGGTCGTGGATCCCTCCGGGGTCGACGACGACCTGGTGCGCGACGTGACGGAGATCCTCACCTCGCTGTGCGCTCGCCTGCACGGCGACAGTGCACCGACCAGCCGCGCGTGGCGGGCGATCAACGCCGCCGCCGAGTCGGGCGAGCCGACGTGAAGATGATGCAGGCGTACCGCTACGCGCTCGACCTGACTCCACGGCAGGAACGCGCGGTGCTGGCGCACGCCGGGGCGGCCCGGGTGGCGCACAATTGGGCCCTCGCCCGCGTGAAAGCGGTGATGGACCAGCGCGCCGCCGAACGCTCCTACGGCGTGCCCGATGAACTGCTCACCCCGGCGATCGGGTGGACGCTGCCAGCCCTGCGCAAAGCGTGGAACGCCAGCAAGGATGAGGTTGCGCCGTGGTGGCGGGAATGCTCCAAGGAGGCGTTCAACACCGGACTCGACGCCCTGGCTCGAGCGTTGAAGAACTGGGGCGACTCACGTAAGGGCGCGCGCAAGGGGCGCCTCGTTGGCTTTCCCCGGTTCAAGTCGCGCCGCCGCAGTGCGCCGACTGTTCGATTTACCACCGGCGTAATCCGCGTCGAGGCTGACCGGCGGCATATCACCCTTCCCCGGCTGGGTGCGCTGCGCTTGCACGAGTCGGCTCGTAAGCTGGCTCGGCGGGTGGAGGCAGGCAGCGCGCGGATCCTGTCCGCGACGCTGCGACGCGAGGGCAGGCGCTGGTTCGTGTCGTTGACCTGCGAGGTGCAGCGTGCCACCTGCATCCCCGCCCGGGCTGGCTCGGTAGTCGGCGTAGACCTCGGCGTGAAGCACCTCGCGGTGCTGTCCACCGGCGAGCAGATCCCCAACCCGCACCACCTCGTGGCCGCGTCGCGGCGGACGCGGCGCCTCGCCCGCGCGGTGACCCGCTGCGTAACCCCCGACCGACGGGTGCACCGAGCAGGATCAAAGCGGTGGGTACGTGCCCAGGATGCGCTCGCCCGTACTAACGCCCGCGTGGCGAACCTGCGGCGTAACGGCCTGCACCAGCTCACCACCCGACTGACACGGGAGCACGGCACCGTCGTTGTCGAAGACCTCAACGTCGCCGGGATGCTGCGCAACCGCCTTCTGGCCCGGCACATCGCCGATGCCGGCTTCGGCGAACTGCGACGGCAGCTCGCCTACAAGACCGAATGGAATGGAGGTCGGCTGGTTACTGCCGACCGCTGGTATCCATCCTCCAAGACGTGTTCGGGCTGCGGCGCGGTGAAAACCAAGCTGGCCCTGTCCGAGCGAACCTACGCCTGCACCGCCTGCGGCCTCATCCTCGACCGAGACTTGAACGCCGCGCTCAACCTCACCGCCCTGGCGCGCGAGGTTGCCGACGCCCGGAGTGGCCGGGAGTCGTCAAACGGACGTGGAGCCGACCGTAAGACCCTGCTTGCGGGGCTGGTGGCTGCGAAGCGTCTACCCGGCACCGCGAAAGCGGGTCAGACCGGGACCGTCCCACCGCAAGGCGGGACTACCAACCGTGTACTCAGCAAAGCCCACGGAACGGTAACGGTAGGAGGACGCCCATGAGCGCAGAGAGTCCCTCCGGCGTCCTCTTCGACGTCGACGGCACCCTGGTCGACACCACCTACCTGCACACGGTGAGCTGGTGGGAGGCGCTGCGGCAGGCCGAGCACCGGGTGCCGATGTCGCTGATCCACCGGTCCATCGGGATGGGCTCGGACAAGCTCCTGGACCACCTGCTCGGCCCGGAACGGGATCGGGCCGCCGACGGCAAGCTGCGCGACGCGCACGACAGCCTCTTCGCCGAGTACTGGGAGCGCCTCGCCCCGCTGCCCGGCGCGGCGGAGCTGCTGCGCGCCTGTGCCGCCCGGGGCCTGCGGGTGGTGCTCGCCACCTCCGCCGCCGAGCACGAGGTCGGCGCGTTGCGCGCCGCGCTGGACGCCGACGACGCGGTCGACACCGTCACCTCGTCCGCCGACGCGCAGCAGAGCAAGCCGGAGCCGGACATCCTGGTGGCCGCCCTGGGGCAGGCCGGCCTGGACGCCCGGCGGGTGGTCTTCGTCGGCGACTCGGTCTGGGACGTCGCCGCCGCCGCCAAGCTCGACATCCCCTGCATCGGGCTGACCTGCGGCGGCACCAGCCGGGGTGAGCTGGCCGGGGCGGGCGCGGTCGCCGTCTACGACGACCCGGCGGCACTGCTGGCCGCGTTGGCCGACTCCCCCCTCGTCACACCGAGGCGGACGTCACCGCGGGACAAGCCGGACACCGAGGCTTAGCTCCCCGGAGCACGGGGCACAGTCCCCACCTCGCGCGCGGGCGCGGGCGAGGTGCGAGAGGTGGTGGGCGTGGAACCGGTCGATGTCGCGTTCGCGCTGGTGGGCGTGGGCGCCCTGCTGGCCGGGATCCTGCCCCGGGTGCTGGAGCGCCGCCCGCTGTCCATGCCGATCGCGTTCCTCGGGCTGGGCATGCTGGTCTTCCTGCTGCCCACCGGGCTGCCGTCGCCGGACCCGCTGGCCCATCCGGAGCTGACCACCCACCTGACCGAGGTCGGGGTGATCGTCGCCCTGATGGGCGCCGGTCTCAAGATCGACCGGCCGTTGAGCTGGCGGCGGTGGTCGTCCACCTGGCGGCTGCTGGCGATCGCGATGCCGGTGTGCATCGCGGCGGTGACGCTGCTCGGCTGGTGGTGGGCCGGCCTGGTGCCGGCCGCCGCGCTGCTGCTGGGGGCGGCGCTGGCCCCGACCGACCCGGTGCTCGCCGCCGACGTGCAGGTGGGCGAGCCCACCGATGTGGAGGACTCCGAGGACGAGGTCCGTTTCGCCCTCACCTCGGAGGCCGGCCTGAACGACGGGCTGGCCTTCCCGTTCGTGTACGCCGCCATCGCCATCGCCACCACCAGCCTCGCCCCGGCGGACTGGCTCGCCGACTGGTTCACCGTCGACGTGCTCTACAAGCTCGTCGTCGGCGTCGGCGGCGGGCTGCTCGTCGGCTGGCTGCTCGGCAAGCTGTTCTTCCGCGCCCCCAGCGAGCTGCGGCTGGCTCGGCACGCCGAGGGCTTCCTCGCCCTGGCCGCCACCTTCCTGGCGTACGGGCTGGTGGAGGTGATCGGCGGGTACGGCTTCCTGGCCGTCTTCGTGGCCGCGCGGGCGATCCGGGCGGCCGAGCGTACCCACGAGTTCCACTCGGTGCTGCACGACTTCGCCGAGCAGGTCGAGCGGCTGCTGACGGTGCTGTTGCTGCTGCTCTTCGGCGGCGCCGTGATCGACGGCCTGCTGGCCCCGCTGACCTGGCCGGCGGCGGCGGTCGGACTGGCCCTGCTCTTCGTCGTCCGGCCGCTGGTGGCCTGGCTGTCGCTGCGGGGCGCCCCCGGCCGACCGGCCGAGCACTGGGTGATCTCGCTGTTCGGCATCCGTGGCGTCGGGTCGTTCTACTACCTGGCGTACGCCACCAGCAGGACCGACTTCCCCCAGGCCGACCTGATCTGGGCGACCGTCGGGCTGGTGGTGGTGGTGTCCGTGGTGGTGCACGGGATCGCCGCGACCCCGGTCATGCAGCTGCTCGACCGGGCGGGCGAGCGCACGAAGGAGCCGTCAGAACGGGGCGAGCCCGCACTCGGCGGCGTCCGGGGCTGACCGCGGGGCGGGCACCGCGACCCGCGCCGGCAGGTCCAGGTGCACCCGGACGGTGGTGCCACCGTCCACCGTGCGGATGTCGACCAGGTCGCAGAGCTGCTGCACGAGCAGCAGCCCGCGTCCCCGCTCGGCCGACACCGGGGCCGGGATCCGGCCGGCGAGCGGGTCGGTCAGCATGCCGTGGCTGCTGATCTCGCAGACCAGCTCGTCCGGCGCCGCCACCCACCAGCGGGCCGTGGCGGACCCGCCGGCGTGGGTGATCGCGTTGGCGGCCAGTTCGGTGACGGCGATCCGCAGGTCGTCGACGCGGTCGGCGGGCAGTCCGGCGGCGACGGCGGTGGCGGCGACGGCGGCCCGCAGCGCGGCCAGGCCGGCCGCCTCGACCCGCAGCGTCGCCGCGTCGGCCGGGGCCGGGGGCAGCGCCTCGGCGCAGCCGGCCAGCACCGTCTCGGGCTGCTGGTAGCCGGCGCTGGGCCGGGCCAGCGCCCCGCTGCGCACGACGGGGTGGGTCCGCCCGACGTCGGCGAGGGCGTCGACGGGCAGCCGGGAGCGGTCGAAGAGGCAGAGCACGCTCACCGGGTACGCCGGGAGCGCCAGATTGATCATGGCTTCGTGCTCGACGCAGTGCCGGTACGCCGCCGGCCGCCGGCCCGGCCAGAGCGATTCCCCCACGATCCGCAGCCGGCGGCCGGGGAACCGGTGCACGAAGTCGCGCAGGGCGGTGGGGATGATCGCCGCCGGGTTGCGCCCGATGGCGCTCATGTCGGCGAGGGTCACCCCGGCGACCGCGCCGAGAGCGGTCCCGACCTGGGCGAGCCGGTACGCGGGGACGGCGACCAGGACCGGCTCGTCGGCGGCCCGGCCGGCCGCCACGAAGGCGGTGATGGCGTCGAGGTAGTCGTGGTCGTCGGCGTAGAGCAGCGCGTCGTGCCGCAGGCCCCGGCCGGTCACGCCGTCCCCCGCCGTCCGGAATCCCCGTCCACGTCGCGCACACCTCCCCCGAGGCGACAATACGCCCCCCGCCGGCGGCCGGGTGCGCGCACCGGTACCGGTCAGCCACGCACGGCGAGCACCCGCTCGGCCAGGGCGCGCCCCAGGTCCCGTCCGGAGCGCCACGCGCTCTGCACCCGGGGCCGGCCGAACGCGTCGCCGGCCAGCCCGATCCCGTCGTCGTCAAGGTGGTACGTCCCGTCCCCGCCGGCGGTCGGGCGGGCGTACGTCCAGCGGTGCACGTGCACCAGCTCGGCCGGCTCGGGCAGCCCGAGCAGGTCGCGGACCGCCGCCTCGACGGCCGGCCCGGCGGCGGTGGGCTGGGCCAGGTGACCGGCGGCGAACTCCGGCGTGGTGTGCGCGACGAGCACCGGGGCGCCGTCGCCGCGCCGGTCGCCGTCGTCGCAGACCAGCGCGAGCAGCGGATGGTCGTTGACGAAGGCGCCCCGGAAGTCGGGCCAGCGGCGGCTCGGGAAGCGCAGCACCGCGGTGAGCGTCGGCGCCCAGCGCTGCTGAAGCGCGGCACGGGTCGCGGCGGCCAGCTCCGGGTCGAGCAGCAGCGCCGCCTGGGGGCCGGGCATGCACAGCGCCACCGCGGCGCACCGGGCTCCGTCCACCGTCGGGCCCGGCTGCACCGTCATGACCAGCCGTTCCACGTTCACCGGCAGGTCGCGGGCCAGTTCCTCGACCAGTGAGCGCAGGCCGCGCGGGGCGGCCCAGCGGGTGGGACCCGTCACCTCGCGCCGGCCGTCCGGGCCGTACGCCACGAAGGTGTCGGTCCACTCCCGGACCAGCCCGGCGGTCCGCCACCCCCGCACGACCTCGGCGAAGTCCGGGTCGTCGACGGTGAGGTACGCGGCGCCGGTGTCGGCGGGGCGGCCGTCGAAGCGGCGGCTGGCCAACCGCCCGCCCGCCACCCGGCCCCGTTCCCGGATCTGCACGTCGACGCCCGCCCGGACCAGCTCCGTCGCGCACGCCACGCCGGCGATGCCGGCTCCCACCACGATCACGCCCGAGTCCACCGGGTGATCGTATGTGCGTCGGCGGCGGGCGGCATGAAGGACCGACACCGTGGGTAGGGGTACACCTGTTCGAAGAAAGGTGGACATCATGGCCGACCGCAACAGGCAGCAGCCCGATCCGCGGGGCGCGATCAAGGACCCGGACGAGTGGGTGACCGGCGAGGAGCCGCCGACCGCCGCCCAGGAGTCGTACCTGCACACGCTGGCCCGGGAGGCCGGCGAGGAGGTGCCGGACGACCTGACCAAGGCCGAGGCGTCCCGGCGGATCGACGAGCTGCAGGAGGAGACCGGCCGGGGCCGGTGACCCTCAGCGCGGGGGCAGGCGGTGCAGCTCGACCTCGTCGAGCCGCCCCGCCGCCACCCGCGCGGTCAGATAGGTGGCGTACGGCTGGGACCGCCGGTCGGTGGGCGAGCCGGGGTTGAGCAGCCGCAGCCCGCCCGGGGCGACGCTGTCCCACGGGATGTGCGAGTGGCCGAAGATCAGCAGGTCCCGGTCGGGGAAGCGGGCCGCGCAGCGCTCCTCGCGCCGGGTCTTCGGCCCGGTCTCGTGCACCACCGCCACCCGCAGGCCGTCCAGCTCGACCCGGGCCACCTCGGGCAGTCGGGCCCGCAGCTCCGGGCCGTCGTTGTTGCCGTACACGCCGACGAGCCGGCGGGCCCGGGCGCTCATCGCGTCGAGCAGCGCCACGTCGACCCAGTCACCGGCGTGCACCACCACGTCGGCGGCCTCCACCGCTGACCAGACGGGCGCGGGCAGGTCACGCGCCCGCTTCGGTACGTGGGTGTCGGCGAGGATGACCAGGCGCATCCCGCCATTCTCCGGCAGGCATCGGGTGCGGGTGGGCACCCGGCGCGCTCAGGCGCCCTGGCCCTGGTTCTGCATCAGGCCGCCGTCCATGAAGTACGTCGACCCGGTGACGTAGTCGGCGTCGTCGCTGGCGAGGAAGACGGCCAGCTTGGCGATCTCGCCGGGCTGGGCGGCCCGCTTCCACGGGATGGACTGCACCTGTTCCTCCAGGTACTGCGGATCGTCGATGGCCCGCTGGTTGAACGGGGTGAGCACCATCCCGGGTCCGATGTTGTTGACGTTCATCCGCATCGGCGCCACCTCCAGGGCGAGGCTCTTGGCGAACTCCAACATCGCGCCCTTGCTGGTGTCGTAGTCCGCGCCGCCGGCCCGGGCCACCTCCTGGTGGATCGAGGTGATGTTGATGATCTTTCCCTGCCCGCCCTGGTCGCGGCGGTGCCGCACGAACCGGCGGGAGCAGAAGAACGTCCCGTAGACGTTGATCCGGATGGCCCGGTCCCAGGTCTCGGTGTCCAGGTCGGCGACGGGGATGCCGGAGGCGTCCACGCCGGCGTTGTTCATCAGGACGTCCAGGGTGCCGAACTCGGCGAGGGCCTCGTCGAACATCGCCTCGACCTGGTGCTCGACGCTGATGTCGCCCTGCACCACCATGGCCCGCTGGCCGGCCTTCTCCACCTCGGCCCTGGTGTGGTTGGCCCCGGCGTGGTCGTGTAGGTAGTGCACCACCACGTCGGCGCCCTCCCGGCCGAACTCGATCGCCGTGGCCTGCCCGATACCCGAGTCCGAGCCGGTGATCAGGGCGGTCCTGCCTGACAGTCGTCCGGTCATCAGCGTGCTCCCTCCCTGGGTCCCGTACCGGCCGGCACGGGCTGTCGGTCGCCTTCCGTGGCCCTGCGAGCCCGCTCGTCGGCGGCGGTGAGATGACCCGCCGCGTTGATCAGGCCGATGTGCGAGAACGCCTGCGGGAAGTTGCCGAGGTGTTCCCCGGTCGCCTGGTCGATCTGCTCGGCGTACAGCCCGAGGTCGTTCACCCGGGCGGCGAGCTGTTCGAACACCCGGCCCGCCCGGTCCCGCTCCCCCGCCTTGGCCAGGCAACCGACCAGCCAGAACGAGCAGATGACGAAGCCCGCGGGGTCGTCGTCCCAGCGGCGCAGCAGGCCGTCGCGGGACAGCCGCCGCTCCACCACGTCCATCGTGGAGCGCATCCGCGGGTCGTCCGCCGGCAGGAAGTCGACCAGCGGCATGAGCAGCACCGACGCGTCCAACTGGTCGGAGTCGAAGGCCCCGGTGAAGGCGCCGAGCCGCTCGTTCCAGCCGCGCGTCAGCACCGCCGCCCGCACCTCGTCGCGGGCCGCCGCCCAGCGGGCTACGTCCGCCGGGTCGCCCAGCCGGGAGCCGAAACGGACCGCCCGGTCCAGCGCCGTCCAGCACTGCACCTTGGACGAGACGTAGTGCCGCTCCCGGTCGCGCGCCTCCCACATCCCGGCGTCCGGCCGCCGCCAGTCCGACACCGCCCGGTCGGCCAGCGCGCGCAGCAGGTGACGGACGTCCGGCGACATCGGGTCCAGGTAGTACCGCATCAGCCAGGCCGCGTCGAGGACCTCGCCCAGCACGTCGTTCTGCCGCTGCCGCCAGGCGTCGTTGCCGACCAGGACCGGTCGGCTGCCGTCGTAGCCGGAGAGGTTGCCGAGGGCGTGCTCGGTGAGGTCCCGTCCGCCGTCGACGCCGTACATGATCGGCACCGGCTCGTCGCCGATCCGGCCCATCGCCCGGCCCACCCAGGAGAACTGCCGGTTCGCCTCGTCCGGGCAGGCCGCCAGCCAGAGCGCCTGAAGGGTGAGGCTGAAGTCGCGCACCCAGACGAAGCGGTAGTCGTAGTTGCGGTCACCGCCCAGTTGCTCGGGCAGCGACGTGGTCGCCGCGGCCACCACGGCTCCACTGGGCCCGTAGGTCATGCCCTGCACCACCATCGCGCTGCGCCGCACCGCGTCGCGGTAGCGGCCCTGGTAGTCGTCGTGCAGCGCCGCCCAGGACCGCCAGCCGGCGACGGCATCGGCGACCACCTGGTCGGCGTCGGGCGTGGCCGGCTGCGCGTCGCCGTAGGCCGGGGCGTGCCCGAGGGTGAAGCGGTAGGTCTCCCCGGCGCGGACGGTGATCCGGGCGGTGGCCCCGTCCTCTCCGCAGTCCAGCGCGACGTCGGCGCGCAGTCGCAGTCGGCAGCCGCCGCCGGCCGCGTCGATCACCCCATCGGAGTTCGTCAGGTAGGCGCTGACCCTCCCGTACTCGAACCGGGGCTGGTAGTCCACCAGCATTGGCACCTCGCCGGCGAGTCCCTCGACCACCCGGGCGAGCACCCGCGGGGAGCGCCGGCCGATGTCGTGCCCGCGCGCCCCGGGCTCCAGCGCCAGGGCGTCGGTGACGGCCACCGCGCCGGTCGTGGTGGTGAAGACGGTACGCAGCACCAGCGTGTCGTCCAGGTAGGAGCGTTCGCTGGTGTACCCGCCCTCGGGCTGGATCGACCAGTGCCCCGCCCGGTCGTCGAGCAGCCGCCCGAAGGCCGACGGCGCGTCGAACCGGGCGGGGCACCACCAGTTCACCGAGCCGGCACGATCCACCAGCACGGCGCTGCTGCCGTCGGCCAGGAACCCGTGCTCACTGATCCGTCCGCTCTGCACGCCGGTGCCTACCCGGGCCGGCGAAGCAGCATTCCTCGACGTCGGCGGCGGTTGGGCGTTACCGGTGGGGACCGTCGGGAAGACGGGTGGCCGACGAAGGAGGCAGCGATGACCAGACCCTCGAACCCGACCGCGGCCTGGCGTCCCGGGATGCCGGGCGACGAGAACCTCCCGTCCGGTCCGGCCGGCCGGCCGGCCGCGCCCAGCGGTGACGGGCACGGCCCGCAGACCGGGCCGCCCACCGTGACGATCGGCTCGTACCCGGACTATCCGTCCGCACAGCGGGTGGTGGACTACCTGGCCGACAACCGGTTCCCGGTGGAACACACCGCGATCGTGGGGACGAACCTGACCCTGGTGGAGACCGTGCTCGGCCGGTTGACGACCGGGCGCGCCGCGTTGCTCGGCGCGGGCACCGGAGCCTGGTTCGGGCTCTTCATCGGCCTGCTGTTCGGCATCTTCACGGTCGGCAACTGGCTGGCGGTGATCCTGGTCGGGCTGGTCATCGGCGCGATCTGGGGTGCCGTCTTCGGTGCGGTCGCGCACGCCATGTCCGGCGGCCAGCGGGACTTCACCTCGGCCAGTTCGCTGCGCGCCGGCCAGTACGCGGTCACCGTGGACGCGAACCTCGCCGACCAGGCGCGTCAGCTGCTGGGACGGATGCACCTCACCCCGACCGGCGCGACGGCCCGCTGAGCACGTACCCCGACGCCCCGGCGCACCGCGCGCCGGGGCGTCGCGGCGTGGGTCAGGCCCGGTACGCCAGCTCGCCGGCCCGGATCGGCACGTCGACCCGGTTCTCCGGCGGGGCGAGCGGGCAGGCCCACCGGTCGTCGTAGGCACAGCTGGGGTTGTAGAGGTAGTTGGCGTCCAGGCGTACCCGCCCGCCGGGCAGCACGGTGAGCCCCCGGCCGTACGTGCCCTTGACGGTGTCGGTCAGGTACCGGCCGCCGCCGTAGCTCTCCCGGCCGCAGGTGCCGTCGCGCAGCGGCACGAAGAGCCCGCCCCCGTACGCCTCGATCCACCACAGGGTCAGCGGGCCCCACGGGGTCTGCGCCACCGCCACCCGCCGGTAGGTCACCACGCCGTCCGGGCCGCCGGTGTCGATGCTCTCGGTGCCCGAGGCGGGGCGCAGCGGCGCCTCCACGACGGCGTCCGGGTTCGGCGGGAACCAGCCCAGCCCGGTGAAGGCCGCCCGGTCGGCGGCGGGCACCGGACTCTGCGGGTGCCCGGCGAACAGCTCGTCGCGGGCCGTCCGGAAGCCGGCCAGGTCGAGGTCGGAGAGGTAGAGCCGGGCCACCCGCTCCCGCCAGTCGAGCAGTTCGAGATCGTCCACCCGCCGAGCCTAGCCGGGCCAGGGGTCAGGGGTCGGTGGCCAGCCGGGCGTGCAGGTGCTCGTCGTGACGGCGGCCGTCGCCGTACCGGTGGGAGTCGCGCATGGTGCCCTCGATCAGGTACCCGGCCCGCGCGGCGACCCGGCAGGAGGCCGGGTTGGCGACCGCGTGGCAGAGCTCGATGCGGTGCACACCCAGGTGGGCGAAGGCCCACCCGCCGAGCGCGGTGACGGCCCGGGAGGCCACTCCCCGGCCCCGCGCGGCGGCGGCCGTCCAGTAGCCGATCGAGGCGTTGCCGTCGTGGATCTGGAAGAGCGAGGCCCCGCCGAGCAGGGTGCCGTCGGTCGCGTCGGTCACCGCCAGGGACAGCCGGTCCACCGCCGCCGTGTCCGCGCGCCGCCGCAGCCACTCGCGCGCCCCGGCCTCGTCCCGTACGCCCTGCGGGTTCCACCGCTCGACCTCGGGTTCCCGCAGCGCCGCGAGCACGGCCCGAGCGTCCCGTGCCCGCCAGGCGCGCAGCAGCAGGCCGGGGGCGGTCAGCTCGACGGGATCCACGGGCCGGAGTGTGGCACGGCGTCCCGCCGGCCCGCCCGCGCTTTCCGCCGATCGCGTTCCTTCAAAACGGGATTACCCGGCCGCTCGGCCCCGCTCCGCCCGCTACTGACAGCTCGAAGAGGGCTTGTTTAAATTTGAAGGAGTGCTACAGTCGTAGCCGTGACGGAGGGTCTGGACAGCGCGCGGATGGCCGGCTGGCGCGCGTACATCGAGGCGAGCCAGCGGTTGTTCACCCAGCTGGAGGACGACCTGCGCGCCGACCGCGGCCTGAGCTTCGCCGACTACCACGTGCTGGTCCTGCTCGCCGAGGCTCCGGGGCAGCGGCTGCGGATGGGCGAGCTGGCCGACCGCCTGGTCTTCTCCCCCAGCCGGCTGACCTACCAGATCACGTCCATGCAGCGGCGCGGCCTGGTCGCCCGGGAGTCCTGCCCGCAGGACCGCCGGGGCAGCGAGGCGGTGCTGACCGCCGCCGGGCTGCTCGCCCTGCGCGAGGCCGCGCCGGGGCACCTGGCCTCGGTCCGCCGGCACCTGATGGACGACCTCGACGACGCCGAGGTCGCCACCCTGACCCGGGTCTTCGAACGACTCGGCCGGCGCCTGCGCGCCGACCGCGACGCGTCGTCCACCCTGAGCGACTAAGGAGTTCGCGATGCCCGCCATCACCGTCGACGACGTCCTCGTCCTGCCCCGCCTGCCCCGGCTCGACGAGAGCACCAGCTTCCGTCCGGTGCGCCGCCTGATCACCGCGCCGCGCGGCTACGAGGGCGAGGGCTTCCCGGTGCGCCGGGCCTTCGCCGGGGTGCCGATGACCGAGCTGGACCCGTTCATCCACCTGGATCAGATGGGTGAGGTGGACTACGCCCCGGGCGAGCCGAAGGGCACCTCCTGGCACCCGCACCGCGGCTTCGAGACCGTGACCTACATGATCGACGGGATCATGGACCACCAGGACTCGCAGGGTGGTGGCGGCACCATCACCAACGGCGACACCCAGTGGATGACCGCCGGCCGTGGCCTGCTGCACATCGAGGCGCCGCCGGAGCACCTGGTGATGAGCGGCGGCCTCTTCCACGGCCTCCAGCTCTGGGTCAACCTGCCCAAGGTGGCGAAGATGAAGCCGCCGCGCTACCAGGACATCCGTGGCCGGGAGGCGGCGCTGCTCACCACGCCGGACGGCGGGGCGCTGATCCGGGTGATCGCCGGCGAGGTGGCCGGGCACCGGGGCCCGGGCTCGACCCACACCCCGATCACCATCGCGCACGTGACGCTCCAGCCCGGCGCCGAGCTGAGCCTGCCCTGGCGGCCGAACTTCAACGCGCTGGTCTACGTGCTGGGCGGCCGCGGCACCGTCGGCACCGACCGGCGGCCGGTGCGCACCGGCCAGCTGGCCGTGCACGGGCCGGGCGACGCGCTGCGGGTCACCGCCGACGCCCGGCAGGACGCCCGCACCCCGGCGCTGGACCTCTTCATCATGGGTGGCCGGCCGATCCGGGAGCCGGTGGCGCACTACGGGCCGTTCGTCATGAACACCCGCGCCGAACTGGTCCGGGCCTTCGAGGACTTCCAGGCCGGCCGGCTCGGGGTCGTCCCCGCCAAGCGGCTGCCGCACACCGGCGGCCAGGGCAAGCGTCCCTGATCGCACGCCAGGGCGCCCCGGTCCACCGGGGCGCCCCGCGTCGGCCTCAGGAGACGGCGAAGATTCCGGCGACCCCGAGGATCACCATGAGCAACACCGCCAACAGCGCACCCCGTTCACTCTCCACCGCCTGAGGGCGGTACTCGGTCACGGGGTTCGTCGTCTCGGCGGGCATGCTGTGGCCTCCTCGGTGTGCGGGTCTCGGGTCCGACAGGTGCCACCACCAGGGCACGCGGAGCAGGCCCGGCGTGCGTACCGGCGGCAGGACACCTACCGTGAGGACGTTGTCGACGACCTCGGGGGGCTGGAACGTGGCGACGCAGGATTGGTTCCTGACCGCTGACGAACGCGCCAACCCGGTCTCGGTGTTACCCGTCTGGACGGCGGGAAACCTCGCCGAGCCGTTGATTCACGGCGCGGCGTACTTCGACCGGCTGGTCGACGAGGTGGAGGCGCTGCGCGCCGGTGACCACCTGTTCTTCACCGACTGGCGCGGCGACCCGGACCAGCGGATGCGCCCGGACGGTCCGACGGTGACCCAGCTCTTCGCCCGGGCGGCCCAGCGGGGCGTCCTGGTCAAGGGGCTGATCTGGCGCTCTCACCTCGACGCCCTCTCCTACAGCGAGACGGAGAACCGCACCCTCAGCGAGGCGATCTGCGCCGCCGGCGGCGAGGTGCTGCTCGACCAGCGGGTCCGGCGGGGCGGCTCGCACCACCAGAAGCTGGTGGTACTGCGACACCCCGGAGCCCCGGAGCGCGACATCGCCTTCGCCGGCGGCATCGACCTGTGCCACAGCCGGCGCGACGACGCGGCACACCGGGGCGACCCGCAGTCCGTGCAGATGTCCCCCCGGTACGGTCCGCACCCGCCCTGGCACGACGTGCAGCTCGCCGTCCGCGGCCCGGTGGTCGGCGCGCTGGACACCACGTTCCGAGAGCGCTGGACGGACCCGATGCCGCTGGACTCGGAGAACCCGCTGGCCTACCTGCGCGACCGGCTGCGCGGCGCCGACCTCAGCCCCGATCCGCTGCCCGAGCAGCCGGCCGACCCGCCGCCCTGCGGCCCGCACCGGATCCAGGTGCTGCGCACCTACCCGGCGGTCCGCCCCCGCTACTCCTTCGCGCCGGACGGCGAGCGCACCGTGGCCCGCGGCTACACCAAGGCGGTACGGCGGGCCCGCCGGCTGATCTACCTGGAGGACCAGTACCTGTGGTCCACCGAGGTGGCCGAGCTGTTCGCCGACGCGCTGCGGGACAATCCCGACCTGCACCTGGTGGCGGTGGTGCCCCGCTACCCGGACGTGGACGGCCGGCTGGCCCTGCCACCGAACATGGTCGGCCGCGAGCAGGCGCTCTCGCTCTGCGACAAGGCCGCCCCCGACCGGGTGCACGTGTTCGACCTGGAGAACCGCGAGGGCGAGCCGGTCTACGTGCACGCGAAGGTCTGCGTGGTCGACGACGTCTGGGCGAGCGTGGGCAGCGACAACTTCAACCGCCGGTCCTGGACGCACGACAGCGAGCTGTCCTGCGCGGTGCTCGACGACACCCGCGACGGGCGGGCGCCCACCGATCCGACCGGCGCGGGCGACGGCGCCCGGGTCTTCGCCCGGGAGCTGCGGCTGCGGCTGTGGCGCGAGCACCTCGACCGCGACCCGGACGGCGGCGAGGACGCCGACCTGCTGGACCCGGAAGCGGCGGTCAAGGCGATCACCTCGGCGGCCGACGCCCTCCAGCGGTGGTACGACGGCGGTCGGCAGGGCCCTCGGCCCCCGGGCCGGCTGCGCCCGCA
The DNA here is from genome assembly GCF_029893845.1 of Micromonospora sp. A200. Classification (NCBI taxonomy): domain Bacteria; kingdom Bacillati; phylum Actinomycetota; class Actinomycetes; order Micromonosporales; family Micromonosporaceae; genus Micromonospora; species Micromonospora sp. A200. The sequence goes on from NZ_JARXXY010000005.1 coordinate 246,337, forward strand.
CCGGCCGGAGCGGCTGCCGTGGCTGACCCGGCTCTGGGCGTTACCGGCGTACCGGCTGGTCTACGACCCGGACGGCAGACCGCTGCGGGCCCGGCGCGCCGGCACCTGGTGAGGCGTCGCCACGTGCCTCCGCCCGCGCCTGCTGCCCGGGGTACGGGGTCAGCCCACCCGGGTACGCGAACGCGGTGCGCGGCGCGTAGAAGCCCCAGGTGATCAGCAGCGGGTTCTCCGGGCGCAGCGCGTAGACCGGGTGCCCGGGCTCCAGGAACTCCACCGACTCGATCTCGAACGGGTCGACCGTCTCGGAGATGAACGGGTAGACGGAGCTGACCAGCTGACCGCCGCAGCGGGTGAAGTAGCGGTGGTGCCCGGAGTGGACCAGGTGCCCGGTCTCGCCGATTCGCGCCCGGGCCCGGATCAGCGGCGACCCGTCGGCCACGGTCTCGGCGACCAGCGCCTCGCCCCGCACGTCGATGGTGGTCCGGCCGAGCACCGCGGGAGCGCCGCGGGCGGCCGCGTACTCCCGCACCAGCGGGCTGGAGGTGATGTAGTGCGTCCACCAGCCGCCCGGCGTCACCCCGCCGGGGGCGTTCACCCCGTCCAGGGCCACCCCGAGGTAGGTCAGCGAGTAGGCGCCGAAGCCGGAGGTCTGGGAGTCGTCCTCCACCACGTACTGGTTCATGAAGACCTGCCGGTCCCGGCGCGGCCGCAGCCCGGACGGCACGAGCGCGGCGACGGCGTCCGGATCCGCCGGCAGCCAGCTGAAGTGCAGCGTGCGACTGTCGACGACGAGTTGCGGATCCGCGGGGTCCAGCACGACGCCTCCGTACCGATGGGTGTAGGCCGACGCTACGTGCGGTCCTGTCGACGGGACAACGACGGAAAGCCGACACTCGTCCGCCATGTCGGTTTCTCGATTGACCGGTCGGTCGTCCCGCCCGGCCGACCGGACGGGACGAACGGGTGTCCGTCGGACACCGCCATCGGTCAAGCGACCCGGTAACGGTGATCACAAACCCGCGAGTTTATGCCCGTTACGCCCCCTTCATGTCTCGAAATTACTTAAGCACATCGTCCTTTCGGCTAGATTTCGTCAAGCCGATCAGGCTAAGGTGAGTCCCGAACGGACCATCTGAAGCTAAACCAAAGCGTCACGTCTTTTTGTCCGCGGACGAGGTGCAGGGAGGACCACCCATGACCGCGCCAGCGACCACCGAGCAGCCGGCCACCGCCGCGCCGACCACCGAGAAGCTGGACCCGCGCACGCTCACCGACAGCGCCGCCGACCTGCTCAACGCGATGGCCGCGCTGCCCGCCAACCATCCGTCCCGCGCCGCGATGCGGGACCGGGCGATCGAGGCCTGGCTGCCGCTCGCCAACCACCTCGCCCACCGCTACAGCGGTCGCGGCGAACCCACCGACGACCTGGCGCAGACCGCCGCCGTCGGCCTCATCAAGGCGATCGACAAGTTCGATCCCTCCCGCGGCGTCGACTTCGCCGGCTACGCCATCCCGACCATCATCGGTGAGCTGAAGCGGCACTTCCGCGACCGCACGTGGGACATCCGGGTGCCCCGCCGCCTCCAGGAGCTGCGGCTGGCCATCTCCGACGCCAACAGCTCGCTGCTGCAGACCCTCGGCCGCTCGCCGACGGTCGCCGACATCGCCGCCCACCTCAAGCTCACCGAGGAAGAGGTGCTGGAAGGCCTGGAGGGCGCCCGCGCGTACAACGCGGTCTCGCTGTCCACCCCGACCGGCGACGGCGACCGGGCGACCGAACTGGGCGACATGCTCGGCGGCGAGGACAGCGAGTTCGAGCTGGCCGAGCTGCGGGTGGCCCTCGGCCCGGCGCTCGCCACGCTCGACGAGCGCGAGCAGAAGATCCTCACCCTGCGCTTCTACGGCAACCTGACCCAGTCGCAGATCGCCGAGCAGATCGGCGTCTCGCAGATGCACGTCTCGCGGCTGCTGGCCCGGGCGCTGACCAAGCTGCGGGGTCAGCTCGACGGAACCTACTAGGGTGCGCTGACGGCGGCCGGGTCGGCGGACCCGGTCACCGTCGCGTCCTTCGGGCCCGGTCGGCGGTTCGCCGACCGGGCCTTTCCGCGCCCACACCCCGCACCGCAGCACCGACAGATCCCGCACCGCCACCCCGGACGGCCCGGCACGCGGGCGGAGCGCATCCGGGCAGACGCCCCGCGCCTCGGGGGGTTGGGGGGGGGGGGGGGGGGGCGCCCCCCCCCCCCCCCCCCCCCCCCCCCCCCCCACCCCCCCCCCCCCCCCCCCCCCCCCCCCCCCCCCCCCCCCCCCCCCCCCCCCC